>CAOJXI010000001.1 GCA_948465665.1 uncultured Clostridia bacterium
GTTGTGGACCTTTTTATTCTTTTCTTCCTTAAGTTCCCGTATATGGGACGGCGTCTTGGTCGCGCCCGCAGGCGCGAAATACCCCAGCTCGCTTAAGGCAACCGTAAACCTTACCTGAGAGACTGATAACTAGCCGCTTCGTCCGAGTTCAGCTCTGCTGAACTCAGCCCGCCAGAGTTGGACAAAGCTAAAGGTTTCCTCTTGCAGCCATGATGGCGTACCTAAACCCGGAAACCATAAAATTAGGAGAAGGTGTCTTCCCAAAACCACATTATGTATATTAATATAAACTGCAATATGTTGAGGGCTGTCCCATATAGCCCTTTCCAATCTGTTCAGCTAGAACTTCCCGCAGTGCAAATGAACTGCTGGTATGGCAGCGGGCTAACCTTGCCCTTTTCCGTTTGGCTTCCTGGGCGGCGCAGACAGCCAGCTTGTGGGAGACTGTCCCTACAAATACTACCACTAAGTCAGGCGAACCAATCTGGCGTTTAAAATTTGCGGGCATTTTTGTAAAGACCTTTGCCTGGCATCCAAAATCCCTACAGATATTTTTATATTGGGTTTCCATACATTCGTTCCCGCCTACAATAACTATGCTCATTTTTTTCTCTCCTTTTTAGTTAGCTTATGCTAACTTACAGAAAAAGAGTACCATAAAATACGGTTACTGTCAACTAACCTTTTCATATTTCTACATAAAAAACAGCGGGAAGGGCTTCGCCTTCCCGCTGAAAATCAATAGCAGACACACATTAATCCAAAGTAATCAGTTCATATTCCCTTGTACCAACACCCAAGGCAGCAGCAGATTCCACAGTACGGACACCATTTCTGGACTCAATCCGTTCAATCAAATCCTTTTTTCCGGGATCATCAGACTGGTAAACCAAATCTAAACAAGCCTGATCCAGCGCCACAGGGTCTAATGAAGATAAAATCCCAATATCCGCCATTTTCGGGTCTTCTGCCACAGAGCAGCAGTCGCAGTCCACAGACATATTGCGCATAATATTAATATAGGCAATATTCCCTTTAAAGAAATCCTTAATAGACAGGCAGGCGTCCGCCATAGAATCTAGGAAGGAGTCATGATCAGAAGACCAGATTTTCTTTTCATCGCCCGCTCCATGGATATAAGCTTTTCCATGGGAAGAAGCGATTCCAATCGAAATATTCTTCAGCGCCCCGCCGAATCCCCCCATGGGATGGCCTTTAAAGTGGCTCAAAACCAGCAGGGAATCATAGTTTTTCAGATGACTGCCTACATAGTTGGCTTTAATCTGCCTTCCGGTCGGAATGGGAAGCTTTATTTCCCCTTCTTCATCCATAATGTCAACCTGCGCAATGCCAGTCCATCCGTGGAGTTTCATAGTGTTCCAATGATCTTTTGACGAAAAGCGTTTTCCCTCATAGGCAGTGTTACATTCTACAATAGTCCCTTTTACATAATCCAGAATAGGCTTCATGAAATCAGGACGGATAAAGTTCTGGTTTCCCACTTCGCCGGAATGTACCTTTGCCGCAACTTTTCCAGGGAGTTCAATATTCAGCGCCTTGTACAGCTTAATAACCGCCTCAGGGGTAAGCTCTTTGGTAAAATAGACTTTTGCTTTTTCCGCCATTTTGGTCTCTCCTTTTTATAGGTTAAAATGATTTGTTTTTATTATACTCCATAGAGTATACTCTAAGTCAAGAGGGGGATGAAAACGACTTTTTTAAGGAATATGTTACAGATTTATAATTCTGGTAATTTTCTTTGAAAATATTGAGTGAGCCTAAATCCTATGATAAAATTAAAAAATAAAATAACACATTGAAACTTGCAGGGGGACTTTTGATGCTGGAACTGACTGAATATATCCATACACAAATGGAAAAGAAACCGTACAGGACAGATATTTCACTAAGCGGGATGCTGGAAGCATTTATTGGAAACTATTATGTATCTGGGGAAGGTTCAGACGATGATTTCCATTGGCTGACCATCTACTATGATCCTTCCATAGACACATATACCGAGGCGGTTGAAACAATTCCCTCCAATATAGTGGCATACGTTTCTTCCGATTACAGATGGGCTTTTGTATTAACGAGCCATATTCATGAATTCAGAAAAGACACATCAGATTATGGAATATCCTATATTACTGTAAAATCTTTTTCGTGCGAACTGCTGCAATGCGCCCATATTGACCTTCTGCCATGTGAGTTTTCCAATATTCTTTGGATTGACGATGATTTTTTAAATGATGAAAACATCCCTTTTGATTTCAGCAGTTTTGCTTTAATTGATGATGGAGTCCATTATATAAACCCGAAACATTTTTCTGTTGTGCAGCTTATAACAATTATGGAAAGAAATCTGTTTGCTGGTCGGTAAAGCAATTTTATCAACTGGCTTGTCATTTTATACGAAAAAGATAAATTCTTTTTGGAAGATGGGAAAATCATATAGGAAAATTCCTTTTTCTGCTGTACAATAATAATATAACGTGAGTTCGGCGAAATAGTTCCTTAATTGCAAGGTTTTTGGTATTAGGTACGCCATCATCGCAAACCGTTGGTTTGCTGGATGGCTGCAAGAGGGAACTTGGAGGTTTTGTCCAACGTTGCGACGTTGGACGAAGAGGAAGAAGCCCGCCATAATGGGGCTGCCCCAACGAAGCTGGTTCCAATCCCAATCTTATCCCACCCCCGAAGCAATTCCAGCGGGCTTTTGATTTTGAATACTGACGAAGTGGTTAGTTATCAGTCTTTTAGGTAAGGTTTGCCTTGGCTTTAAGCCTGCTGGGGTATTTCGCGCCTGGCGGGTTCAGTTCAGCGCGCTGAACTGGCGACCAGGGGGCTTTTTAGGAGTGCAGCTCCGCTGCACAACCCCCTGGATCTGAAACCTTTTTAATCCGCCCCAGCTTGTACTCAACTTAGCTTACTCCCGCAAATGAGCTTTATCGAACTTACGTTAAACCACTAAAAAGGATCTGGGAAACCACATCCAAAGACAGGAGAGATAAAAATGGGAACGAAGCTGCATTGGCTGGCTCCCCGGCAGCAGGCGCAATCCCCAGTGACATTTGGGCATCCCTGGCCAAAACAGATGTTAAAGCGCGGTCAGGTTACAGCCCTGCGGGATGAAAGTGGAAACTTCATCCCAGTACAGAGCAAAACAACCGCCTACTGGCCTGACGGTTCCATCAAATGGACAGCCCATTCTGCGGTTTTGGATACCGTACCAGATAAGACCTATGAAATTGTTTTGTCAGATACCCCTGCGGCGGTTCCTCCAAAGGGAGGGGAAGTCCAGGCAAAACAGTTAGAGGATGGCTCTGTAACCGTAGAAAGCGGACTGTTGTTCTGCCATATCAAACCAAATACCCATGAGCTGATATCAAGCTTAATCCGCAAAAACGCCCAACCGGAACTTAGCTGGCGGCCCATGTCTGCAAAGCTAATTGGATACATAGAAAACAGGCAAAAGAAAGAGGGAATGGAGACAAATTCCCTTTATGAGCTGACAGGCGTTACCCATAAGGTGACATTAGAGGAATCCGGCCCTGTACGAGCAGTAGTCAAAATTGAGGGCTGCCATGAATACGATATGAGGAAATCCCAAATTTTCCCCTTTACAGTCCGGCTTTACTTCTATGCAGGAAGCGATGAAATCCGCATGGTTCATAGCTTTGTCTTTAACGCCAATGAGCAGACAGATTTCTTAAAGGGCCTGGCGGTAGAGCTTACCCTGTCCGCTTCCGGCGAAGGCTATAACCGCCATGTAGGTTTTGCAGGGGAAAAGGGAATGTGGTATGAGGCCCTCCAGCCCATGTATGTAGGCGGGGGAATCTGGGGGAAAAAGAAAACTGCCCGCCCGGAATCCGGCGACGACGAACGCCTTGTACTGTACCGCCGCCAGCAGATTGATGGCCAGTTTGTAACTCTGGACAGGAAGGAATACCCGGAATTTGTGGAGGTTGTTGAGGACAACGCCCTTTTCAACGATTTCCGCCTCAACCAGTCCTCTTGTGAAAACTATGTTATCACAAAACGTACCTTCCCGGACTGCGCCTATATCACCGCCGCACAGGGGACACGGAGCGGCGGAACTGTATTTTTCGGAAGCCGGTCAGGAGTAGTTGCCGCCGGGATCCGGGATTTCTGGCAAAAATCCCCCATGGCCTTGGAAATCAAAAACGGGGCTTCAGAACATCCTACAATGACGTTATGGCTGTGGAGCCGTTACGCCGAATCTATGGATTTCCGCGCCTATGACACCGTTTCACATAAGCACTCCTATGGCGGGGTAATGAACGTCCCGGAGGGAATCGCCAATACCAATGAACTTTCCTTCAAGCTATTTGACTGTATGCCCGGAAAGGAAGCAATCCTGGACTTTGCCGCCGATGTACAAACGGATTCCCTTCTGGTGGCAAACCCGGAAGTCTACCAGGATACCGGCGTATTTGGAAGCTACTGGGCTGAACCTAAAGACCCCAAATACAAGGATGAAGCCTATGAGAAAGCCCTTCTGGAATATGTCCGTTTCTATATCCGGGAGGTAGAACAGCGGAAATGGTACGGCTTTTGGGATTACGGTGACGTGATGCACACCTATGACCCGGTTCGCCATTGCTGGCGGTATGATGTGGGCGGATTTGCCTGGCACAATACCGAGCTGTGTAATACTTATGTCAACTGGTTGACCTTCCTGCGTACCGGAGACTATGAAATTTACCGCTTTGCCCGCGCCATGAGCCGCCACGCAAGCGAGGTGGACACCTACCATCTGGGCAAATTCGCCATGCTGGGAACCCGGCATAATGTCCGCCACTGGGGATGCGGGGCAAAGGAACCAAGGATTTCCACAGCGGGGCACCACCGTTTTTATTATTACCTGACCGCCGACGAACGGATCGGGGACGTGATGGATTTTGTCAAGGATGCAGACAACCGCTGCGACTATAAAGACCCTATGGCGGGATTTTTCGGCAAACATTTGCCGGAAAACCGCAATTACGCCCATGTCCGGGTTGGGCCGGACTGGACTTCCTATGCTGCCAACTGGCTCACCCGCTGGGAGCGTTTTGAGGATACAAAGTACCGGGATAAGCTGCTTACTGGGATTGAGTCCCTGAAAAATGCCCCTCTGCGCCTTTCTTCCGGTTCTACCTTCCATTATGACCACCGGGATGGTATCCTCCATTATATGGGGGCTGAAAATCCGGCGGGACATACCCATTTAGGGGATGGGAACTATTCCCAGCATATGGTAGTCTGCTTTGGCGGACCGGAAACTTGGATGGAATTGTGTGATCTTTTGGACGACCAGGAAATGAGGGAAATGCTCGCCCAATTCGGGGAACTGTACGCTATGGAGCCAGAGGAACGGTTCCAGGCCACCAATGGTTTGATCTCCGAGAAAAACGACAAAGCATGGGAAGGCCATGGGCCAATCTGGGGGCTGCGCACCTACGCATATGCGGCATGGCTCCACAACCGCCCGGAACTGATGGAAAAGGCTGTCCAGAACCTGCGGTATGACGGAGACCTGGACGACGTGGTTCAGGACGGGGTACAGGGCCGTATGCTGTCTGACGGCAGCCTGCATATAGTCCCAGTAGAAGACAAAGATGCTCCCCGGCCTATAGAAGAACTGGTTTATTCCAAGACCAACGGCATTTCCCAATGGAGCCTGAACTATATGGAAACCGTGCGGCTTCGGGAAATGATGGGTGAAAAGGAGCCAAAAGGAGGGAACGGACAATGAAACGTGAAATGAAATGGCTTAAAGAGCGCAGCCAAAAACAGGTTCCTGTGACCTTTGGGGCGCCGTGGGGCAGGGGTGAGCTTCCAAAGGGGTCATCCCTTGCACTGATTGGCGGAGACGGTAAAGAATTCCCCTGCCAGGTAAAGCCTACCGCTTTTTGGCCGGATGGTTCTATTAAATGGACAGCCCATTCCGCTGTATTGGATACCTCTCAGAATTATACGATTTCCCTTTCAGACGGAAAACCCGCATCCCCGGAACAGCCCGTTTCAGCTTCCGAGGATGAAAACGGCGTGACAATTGAAAGCGGCCTGCTGTCCTGCCGGGTGGAATACGGGGATAAACTGATTTCCTCCCTTGTACGGAAGAAAGACGGCTTCCGGCCCATGAGCGGGAAGCTGGTGGCACTGATTCAGAACGAGGAACTCCACGACGACTGCGAATTCCAGTTTATCCGCCGTTTTGAAGGCGTGACCCAGCAGATTACCCTGGAAGAATCCGGCCCGATGCGGGCGGTTGTCAAGGTGGAGGGGCTTCACAGAAGCATCGTCCCGGCAGATTCTGGCAGTGAAATCTTCCCCTTCTCCCTGCGGCTGTATTTCTACGCGGGCAGCCAGGAGATTAAGATTGTCCACTCCTTTGTATTCGATATTGACGAACATATCGATTTCTTAAAGGGGCTGGCGCTGGAACTGACGATGGAAGCTTCAGGAGAACTCTATAACCGCCATGTTGGATTTGCAGGGGAAACCGGGATGTTCTATGAAGCGGTACAGCCTGCCTACTTTAAGAATAACTGGAAATACCCTGGAACGCCTGTGCCAGAGGAAACCGCCATTTATGAACGCCAGCAGCTTGAGGGGCAATTTATTGAAATCCCGGAAGAAGGGGATTTTTCGGAGGTTGTCCATGACAATGCCTGGTGGAACAATTTCCGCCTAAGCCAAGATTCCTGCGATCATTATATTATCTCCAAAAGCACCCATGAAGAATGTGCCCAAATTACTGCTTTCCAGGGGAACCGAAGCCAGGGGGCCATATTCTTTGGATGTGGGTCAGGAATCATTGCAGCAGCTATCAAAGACTGCTGGCAAAAATCCCCTATGGCGTTGGAAATTCAGAACGCGGCGGAAGATCACCCGGTTATGACCCTATGGTTGTGGAGCCGTTACGCGGAACCGATGGATTTCCGCGCCTATGACCGGAAAAGTCATACTTATGCCTATGGCGGCATCAACAACCACCCGGAAGGGATTGCCAATACCAATGAAATCTATTTGTCCCTTTTTGGGGAGATGCCCGGAAAACAAGCTGTAATAGATTTTGCCGGCGATGTGCAGAGTGAAACCCTGCTGGTGGCAGAGCCATCAGTTTACGCTGAAACCAAAGCCCTGGGAAGCTATTGGACTGGAACTGCTGATAAATACCGTGTCCCAGCCTATGAAAAGGCATTAAAGGAAATGCAGGAGTTTTACATCCATGAAATTAAACAGCGGAGATGGTACGGCTTTTGGGATTATGGCGATGTGATGCACTCTTACGACCCTACCCGCCATTGCTGGCGGTACGATGTTGGGGGTTTTGCGTGGCATAATACAGAACTGTGCAACACTTATGCCAACTGGCTGTATTTCCTGCGGACAGGGGATTATGAGGTATACCGTTTTGCACGCGCCATGAGCCGCCATTGCAGCGAAGTTGACACCTACCACGCCGGAAAATATGCCATGCTGGGTTCACGGCACAATGTACGGCATTGGGGCTGCGGGGCAAAGGAAGCCCGTATTTCCATGGCGGGACATTACCGGTTTTTCTACTATCTGACTGCCGATGAACGGATCGGGGATATTATGGACTTTGTAAAAGATGCAGACTTTACCACTTTACAGAAAGATCCCATGGGAAGTTATTTCCCGCCCCATCCCCATTTCTCACATTGCAGAACCGGCCCGGACTGGACTTCATTCCTCAGCAACTGGATGACCCGCTGGGAACGCACTGAAGACCCTAAATATCGCGACAAACTTCTCAGGAGCATAGAATCCATTAAAAAGGCCCCTCTGGGGCTGTCCTCCGGGTCTACCTTCCATTATGAACCGGAAACTGGGGAAATGCACTATATGGGGGCTGACAATCCCGCTGGGCACAGGCATCTAGGGGACGGGAATTACCAGCAGCATATGGTAATCATGTTCGGGGGCGCGGAAATCTGGTTTGAACTCTGCGAACTGCTGCAAGACCCGGAATTTGAAAAGATGGTAGCTGATTTTGGGGAATATTATGGCATGACCCCGGAGGAGCGGAACCAGAAATCCCATGGGCTGTTTAACCCTGACAACGACCGCTGCTGGGGCGGGATTGGCGGCAGGATGACGGCTTTTGCCGGGTATTATCTGGACAATGACCGGTATATGGAAGCAGGAGAGGAGAGCATTACCTTCCCAGCCCAGAAAATGACGCAAGCCTTTGACGAGGAAGGGAATATGCAGTTATGGGATGTGCCGGAGAAGGATGCACCATATCCCATAAAAGAAGTGTGGAACCTGACTACAAATACTACTGCGCAGTGGAGCCTAGGATATATGGAAGTGTCTAAACTTCGGGAAATACAGGAGAATAAGAAATAAGCAGGGTATCTGTAATACATGAAAAGCGGTTAAAAAGACTTTATTAGAAGACCTTTTAACCGCTTCTTATTGGATACGTTCATTTTCATTGTTCTTCCAAAAGATCATGTTCAGCCAGCCTAAGTTGTCCAGACTTATAGTCCGCCATCTTTTTCTCTAAATAATGAATATTATTCTCATCATAAAAAGGGTCTGGCTCTGTGGTGATTTCAAAGGGGATACGTCTTTCCTGCTCTAATTTTTTGCAGAAAATAGTTATCGCTGTTGTAAGGTTCATGCCAATCTTGGCGTATATTTCCTCAACATTTTTCTTGAGCTGTTCATCCATACGAAAATTTACGTTTACACTTTGTGCCATATGCGTTGCCTCCTTCATTGTTTCAAGTATAGCATTATCGTAAAGAAATAAAAAGTAATTTCTTTATATTTCTTTGCAAACCAGAATTTAATAAAATAGTCATATAACCAGAAGCTTTTTATTTTGGAAAAAGGCTGACTGGAAAACCGCCTGCCGCAGAATTTTGCATTTGCGGCAGGATTCTTTCTACCATAGGTTGAATTTCCACACAAAACTCTCCTATCCTGTTATTGTACTAAAATCCTGATTCTGTTACGATAAAGTTATCCCATTTGATTCAGATGCTTCGTCCAACGTCGTCAACGTTGGACAAAACCTCCAAGTTTCCTCTTACAGCCATTAAGCAAACCAACGGTTTGCCATGATAACGTACCTGATACCGAAAACCATAAAATTTCATTGAACTCACGTTATATTAAAAGCGGTAAAAGGAATTCCAGGGGAATTTCCTCTACCGCTTTCATCATTTATAAAACAAATCAGAATGGGTAAACACTATCTCATGGTTCTTTACAAGCCTTTGCATACAAAGTAAGAATTTTTACGGCGTCTCCGCGTTGTTCGGAAGAAAGTCTGTGTAAAATATCAGCAATAGGATTTCCAGGCGAACACAGCAAATCCCCAAACAGAAGATAATCTACACTAATCGTCAATGCCTGGCTTAATTTGATAAGAGTATCAAGGGAGACACTTTTTTCGCCCCGTTCTATCATTTGATAGTACCGCAGCGAAACATCAATCTGCTCTGATACATATTCCTGTGCAAAGCCAAGCTTATTTCGTTTGCTCCGCAGACGCTCACCAAATAAAAGCCGATCATTATGATTCAAAGGCAATCCCTCCTTATAGTTCGCATTGTACAATTCTTAATTGGTATTTTTTACGAATTATAAATTGCTTATACGAACTTATAGATGTATAATAAGATTGAAAATATATCAGAAATATCGACATTTAGAACCTGTATTCATAACCAAAGATGCTGGATGGGCAGGGATTTTTCCCGCCAGACAAGAGGATTTTCCGCAGTAATCCTTGATGGATTGTAAGAGCCTGTTTAGGATCTCAACGTGTGCGGATTAGCGAGCGGATTTTTAACGCAGTCTGGGCGGAAAATCTGCCGCTAAGACGTGCGCGGGGAGATTCTAAACAGGCTCTAAGGGAAAACGACGCGGTACGGCGGGAAAAAGACCGTTCAGACCGTGCAGGGCGGTTGTGAATACAGGTTCTTAAGGGGGGTTAAAAATGGATCGACTAAAATCTTCTAAGGAATCCTTTTCTCCACTTGTTTGTAGTATTTTTTCATTAGGCAAAGCTACTTGTGAATCTATTTCTGCATTTGAACAGACTATTACATCTTTAGTGGAGGACTGCCTTGTACAAAATTTTTTTATTACATTAGAAAGTTGTTATCCTGAATACTGTGAAAAGCTGAAAAAACTTCAGTCTACATATGATAAAAACATTAAAATTACAGTCATTACCCATTATCCAGAAAATATAGATCAAACTAACTCAAATTTTTTTGATGCTTTCCTTTTTGGTGATAATATTGAGAATATAGATACAAAAGCAAAAAATTTTAGGACACAAAATTTAAGGGTAATAAAGGCGTTAATTGACCGGTCTGACTTTTGTATTTGCAATTTAGATGTAACAATTTTTTCTGATAAAATTAGAAAATATGTGGGCCAGAAACCAAAGGTAACACTGCTGGATTTAAGCGTGTCACTATAAAAAAGCAGGCAGTTACACAAACAGAACCAAAATACCAGGGAACCTCTGCCGGGGCATCCCAGAGGGATTGGAGTATTTTTATTACATCAGTCAAAGGGGTTTTATGAGGATTCCTTTGACCGTCTTTTTCTTACAGCTTTGGGAGAAAACAGAGAATTTATAAAGAAAAAAATGCTGTACCTATAAATGCAGCCAGGAGGAACTTTTAAGCAAAGTTCTCCTGGCTGCATTTTACAAATCCCTTTCGGCTGTTTCAAGAGGTTATTTCCTGCGCAGGAACATTTTAAGCGCAAACACTACACCAAGGCAAACGGCCAATACTCCAGCCAACACAAGGGGAACAAAAGATTTTTTCTCCTGTATTTCGACATCGCCGCTTGCAGCCGGGAGAGAATCCTGATTCTGGACAGGATTTTCTATAGTGGAGCTAACCGTTTCAGGGGAGGGAACGCCCTCCTCTTTGGCAGTCATATTTTTATCAGTCAGCGTTATATTTGCCTCATCCGGGGCAGAAACAGTCCAAATATTCCCGGAAGCCAGATCAGAAAGCCCAATCTGCGAGATTTCAGAATCCATCCCCTGGCCCCGAGAGAATTTTTCTTCCAATAGGGAAAGAGGGAAAAACGCCCTGTCCGGTTCAGGGGAAAGGGAATCCCCGGCAGCAATGAAAATAGGTTCCCCGCCATTCCACTGGATTAAAATGGAAGCCTGCTGGTTTTCTTCCAAAACATCCATAAAGGAAACAGGCATCCTGTCATAACCTTTTGCATTAATCCGAACCAAATCGCCTTCGGAGGAACTCTGGACGACAGCGGCAGCAGAATCCCAGAAATCCGCCTGGGCAGAGGGCAAATCCAGATCGTCAGCCTTTTGGGGTGCGGAATCAATGAAAGCTGTCTGTCCATTGCCCCCTCCAACCAAGACATGGATTTTTGATAGGGAATCAAGTTTTAAAAGGATGTTCTGCCCATCTTTCTGGAAGGGGATGGGAACCCAGTCAGATGCTTTTTCCCCTTTTGCTTGATGGATTTCCCCAACAATATCAGCTGAGATATTATCAGGCAAGGTAAACTGAAGGAAAAAGGCCCCGATTGATTCCTGCTCCAGCGGTTCCTTATTTTTAACCAAGCTCGGCTTTAACTCCATAGCGGAACCAGCGGTAGGCTGGAGCGGGGTAAGGGTAAGGGTGACAGAGTCGTTTATTTCAGCACTGGCAGCAGTCCCAATCCCCCAGGCAGAGGCTGAGGTTGGGGCGGGAAGGCCGGGCACAGATTCTATGGAAGTTTCCAGGGTAATATTAAGCCCGTTCTGCTGGAACTGATCCAGGAGCTTAGCCTGTTCCAAAGTCAGGGAGCCTTTCTCACTGCCCTGAACCTTGGAAACCCCCTGGATAATGGCTTGTAAGAATTCCCGATCTTCATCTTCTAAGGTTTGGCTACTGTCACCCAGCAGTTGGCCAATATCCCCGGCAATTTCCATAATATCGGACATAGAATTTTTAGATGGGGAACCGCTGTTAATTTCGAGCAGCAAACAGGATACCGGGACAGAGGTACCTTCATACCGCAGCTCCAATAAGCCAACGCCATCCCCCATAGGAGTAGCATAAGCATCTTCAACACGGACAAGGCTGTTCCGGGAGAACCAGTAGAAATTATCAGCGGTGGGCGTTTGCCCAGGGAGGGACGCACCAAGCACCGAAACAGATATCCGAGGCAGGCGCTGCGGTTCCCCAAGGGTGTCCAGCTTGAGAAGCTGAACTTCGCCGCCATCCACATTGGCTGAGACAGTGGTGACAGGAACGCGGATTTCTTCTGTCACATCAGAATAATTCGGATCGGAAGATGTGTAATGGAAGGAAAAAGTCTGGTATGCAGATTGGTTGCTCCCCTGTAGCTTTTCAGAAGGGTCTCCTGTAAAGCTCCATCCTTTGGGAAGTTTTACATCCTCCATTGCCGGGGTACGGTTTGTAATAATATGGAGGTTGTCCATCAGGGCGCGGGTAGACTGGTACGAGGGGTTGGAAGAACCTTCCCCAGCGGTAATTTCGCCTACTGCTTGGAACGTATCATCCAAAGTATAATTAGAGGTCAGCCGCGACAAATTCAGGACAAGGCTTCCTTTGGCGCTTTTAGAAGAACCTGTTTGAGCATTGTCAAAGGATACAGAGGAAACATCAAAATCCCTGCCGAAAACAAGTTCTTCATCATTTTTAAGCCCATCCAAAGTAATAGAGGAAACCGACCCGCTTGTCAAACCGTCATAGGGCTTGGAGGGAAGATCTGCAGAAGCTACTGTCAAAGGTGCAGGCTTTATATACAAGGGAGCAGAAACTGAACCCGCCTGTTCCGAATCCTGGTAAACAGCCCTGACCATATAAACACCTGCTTTTTCAGGTGAATCGGAAGCGTTTTCTATAACAGAGCCATCCAGCGCAGTACCGCTGTAAGTATAGGAAAAAGCGGTGAGATTCAGGGAAATTCCCGGTTCAGCCTTGACAACAGGCTCCTCTGGAGCGTCCCCGTATACCCGGCTTTGGGAGGGAAGGGTTAAAAACGGGCTGATATCTTTCTGTCCCACTACGGAAACAGTCAGTGAAACTTTATTGCTGCCAGAAGCCCATTCCGGCAGTTCCACCTCCCCGGTAAATGTAACATCTCCCTCATAAGTGCCAAAATTATCCGGGAGGGCAGTGCGTTCCCATTGAATTTCAAGTTCTTCCTCATTTCCCGAAGAATAAACTGCCTTAGCGGTTTCAGGAAGGGAAATACCCGCTAAAGAATATCCTTCTGCTTCAACAGGAAGCAGGATATCCCCGCCAGCGCTGACAGCGGCAGCGGCAGGATGCACAACAACCCGAACCGTACAGGATACTTCATCATCATCCAGAGAGGTTTTTGCAGAAAACAGGAATTCGCCGCCCTGCGGCTCCCAATCGTCAGAATCTTCTGAAAGGGTGTATTGGACTGAAATTTCCTCCCAGGAACCATTATTATAGGAAGCGCGGACAGGGGCGTTTTGTTCCAGGTAATCCTGAATTGTATTTACGCTTTCATTCGCATCATCGTCTGCGGAAAGGGAAACAGAGTCAACAATAGGGGCTAGGGAAACCAGTTCCCTTTCCTGGAAATCTACAATCCCCTCTATTTCACGGTCACTTTCGGAAACAGTATAACGCCAAATCCAGGTATCCCCTTCACGGAAAGCAGCAGAGGCTTCCCCGCTGACCCCTGAAACAGAAAGGACAGGCATGTATTCACCGCTTGCTGACGCCCTCCATTCCAGAGTATCCCCAGGTTCGGCGGCAGAAAGGGGAGAACCGTTGACAAGTACCATGACAGTTCCATCCCTTTCCCCTGGGCCATCCCCCTGGGCTGTAACAGATGTAAGCGTCCTTACCCTCGCCTGGCTTGTTTCTGAACAGAAGCGTCCCTCATCGGCTGCAATGCGGGCATAAAGGACATATTCAGTTCCCGCATCCAGATTTCGGAAACTGCCTGATTCCCTCCAGCGCACCTCATCCCAATCAATGTCCTCTGTATCCTCGGCAGCGGATAAAAAGAATTCCTGGTCGTCCTCGTAGACAGCCATAATATTGTACAAACCTGCTGCTGTTTTAATAGAGGGCGGGTCTGGACGCGCCGGGATGGAAAAGGGTTCCCCATCGCTGGCAGGAGTGTCCCGGTCGCCTTTGGCGCGCATATACAAAACACCATCTGAACTTCCCGCTGCAGGAATGTATTCAGAAATGGAATCGCCATCCTCAATAATCGTTTTAAAGGCATCATCTGGGCTGACTTCATATCTTTGACCGTCATATGTAATGGTTTCATCCTCAAAGCTGATAGCTGCTTCATCCCCCTCCGGCAGAGAAAACAAGGTGGAGAATGTACTTGGCTGGCTTTCCCCCGATGAAAAGTTTTGCTCTGTTGCAGAGACGCAGGTTTCAAAGGTATAGGAAGAAGAAGGCTCCAAGCCCTTAAAGACAGGGCTTCTCTGCCAGTTCCCGCCATTGCAGCGGTAAAGGATGTTTTCACCAGCCTCATCCAAAGTGATGGAATCCTTGCCCTTGTCCTTCAGGGCAGGGGCAGGAGGCGAATCGGGCCTTGCCGGAATGTGGAGGCCGCCTGCGGTACTGGCAAACCGGTCTTCCCCTGCGGCAACCCGATAGGACAGCGTAACCTGTTCCCCATTCTCCGGTATGCGGCCGGAAATGGATACAGGGCCATCAGCTTCCTGGTAGTTCTCCCCATCAAAGGAATACAGAACCCCCTCCTCCAATGTAACTGTTTCCGCATAATAATCTATTTCCGCAGCCCCGGAATTATCCGGCCTTGGCGGGATGGAAACCTCAATGGGATCGCTGGCAGGCGTATCGCCGTCGGCTTTGGCGCGAAGGTACAGAGTGCGGGAGGATTCTCCAGCTTCCGGGATATACGCGCTGATGGATCCACTGGAAATATCCCCGTCCTCTGAAAAGTCAGGGCTGGCATTTAACTCATATTGGGAAGAAAACTGAATGGTTTCCTGCTGGTAGTCTATTTCGGTCAGCACCCCTTCGGGCAGGGGCGGCTTTGTCACAAAGGTCAGCCGGGCAGGATTTGAAAGGTTTCCTGCCTTATCCTTAACCACTAAGGAAACAGTGTATTCCTCGCTGGAATCCAAATCCATAAGCGGGAAGCTGGCGGTTTCATCAATTTTGCCCAGGGAAATCCCCTCAGCAACTTCTTCTGCATCCGGCCCGTCTTCAGAGGTATCCCCGGTTTCCAGCAAATAATAAAGTTCCCCAGCCTCCCCGCTTTCAAGGGAAATAACAGCGGCATTTTCGGTAATATCCGCAACTGTTTCCCGACGGACAGAGGGTGCAGTCCGGTCAATCTGTATATGGAGGGGGTCAGAACTTGTCTCGCTGCGGCTGCCGCACAAGGAAACAGCGCGGAACCAGAAATAAGCGTCCATTTCCCGGTAAACATTAAAATCACTTTGGACGGTATCCCATTCCACATCTTTGGAGGGTTTTTCTGCTGTCTCAGTGACGCAATATTCATAACTTCCCAGCTGTTCCTCCGGGAGCCCGCCGGAAAGCTTAACAGCTACCTGTTCCCGGCTCCAGCCATTAGCGGCGCTTATTGCCTTAACAGGAGTAAAAGCCGGGCTGTAAAGATATACCTGTATGGATTGTTCCTCGCTTTCAGCCCCAGCCCCGCTAACTGCCTTAAAGGTATAGGAAACCTGCTGGGTGGCACTGGCAGGATGGATCATTAACTGCCTGCCTGTCAGGGGAGTCCATTGCGTTCCATCGTCAATACTATAAAAATAGGTAATATCAGAGGGAATTTCCCCTTCATCCTCTGGGGTAATGGTAAAGGTAACAGGCTGTTCCGAAGGTTCCCCTTCCTCATAAGGCTCCCCATCCATAACAGCAGATACGGTAAACTCTGGTTTAAGGCTATCCAGTTTTACCGTATAGGGATCGCTTTCGCCCTCGCTGCCCACATTGGTTACAATCCGCACTAAGATAGAGTCCGTATAGTCCCCATCCTCATCAATCGTAAAACGGTTTTCACTGTCAGATTCCCATTCAATAGGATCGCTCCAGTGCTTTCCACCGTCAACAGAATAAGAAAATTCCTTCACGCCGCTTTCCGGCATGGGGGAGGGGGCTTTCACTGTAAGGATAACTTCCTCTGACGCCCAGCCTGACGGCACACCCTCCAGGGAAGGCTTTCCCGCTCCGGCTTTGTCAATTTTCACATCATATTCCTGGGAAGGGAGGCTTTCCAATCCGCTTTCCGATATTGCCTTGAATTCCACCTTCCGGGTACTGGATGCAGTATAAACATCCCCCTCAATAGGCACCCATTCCCCTTCGTTTATCCGAACATAATAAGTTACAGGGGAGGCAGGGGAATTTTCACAGGAAAGGGTAAAGGTGACATCTTCATCTGTCCATTCCTCTTTATAATCTGTTTTAACCCGGCTAAGCTCTGGGTTCTGGGTATCCAGCTTATAAGAAAATGCTGGTGCCTCTGTGGATACTCCATCCCTATCTGTGCCAGTAGCCATTAAAATAGAAAGTTCCTTTTCCCCGTCTTCTGTAATCGTTACAGAGTCGTCCCATGACCTTCCGCCATTGGCGCTGATAAACTGGAACCGTCCAGCGGAATCATTGGGCGTAAGCGTAATTTCATCGGTATACCAGCCGTTCTCCCCTTCCTGTCCTTCAACGTCATAGGGAAGCCCTTCAAAAACCTTTTCTTCAATAATAAGTTCGCCAGGTTCATAAATAATGGTGTAATTCTCTGTTTCCAGGCCCTCCGGCGTAATTTTCCCTGTCGCAGCTTCCCGGCTGTTATCAGGGCTGCATGAGGTAGAAAGTTCATCAAAATCAATTTCAGATTTATCCTCGCCGGGAACCAGCCCAAGGATAGAAATATCATCCTCAGACAATTCCGGCATAGGATCCCCCATTGTAATGGTGATAGGTTCATTAACGGAAATTGTCAGTTTGGCAGGGGAAATTTCAATTGCTTTTTCCAACGGCACATCCTCCAAAGAAGATATCCCGTCCAAAGTATAATTTCCAGCGTCTTTGCCGGACAGTGAGAGGTTTTCCAAGTCAACAGAGGTATAACGCCCGACGTTTCCCGATCTTCCGCCGGAAAGGGAGCCGAGAGCTGCCTCCCCCATAATAATAACGCTGTCATCCGGCGCAGTTTCCGGCTTGCCCTCAAAGGAAATCGTATACCGCATCAAACGGCGGGAGCCATCATAAACACGGCCATAGGCGGACACTTCAGAAACGGCCAGGGGGGCAGGGCGGACTCCCACCTGTACCTGAAACTCCATTGTACCGCCGGACTTGTTATCCTCTGGAACAAAGACCATCGGATAGACCCCGGACGGGCCTGCCTTGGGCACCAGGTCAGGTTCTTTCCATTGGAATTCCCCCTTTACAGAGGCTCCAAGGCTGTCCACTACAATACCAGGCGTGATTTCCGAATTCTCTAATGTCTGCCCATAAGTAAGGTTTGCAGCAGAGGGCATTGTCTGGATTGAAAATGCACCGCCTTTGATTTCCAGTTCTGCGGCAGTTTCAGCGGCAAGGGTTCGTTCTCCAGCAGGTGTATATTCTGCCCGGAGGATATGTTTTCCCGGAAGGAGTTCCTGAACCTTTACTGAAAACGGGTATGAGCCTTCAGATGTCACCGTTTTTCGCTCTATTTCCTGGTTATCCAAATATAAAACCATTGTCCCTGCAAGGGAAGGGCGGGAACCGCCGGAAATTTCGACGGCAGCTGTTAAGCTGGAAACGCCTTTCATTGCCTCATATGTACCCTTTTCAAACCGGAAGGAAAGGGGGGAAACGGCTGGTTCCGGCTGAACTGCCTGGCTGCTGCTTTGGGAAGAGGGAACTTCAGAGGAAGCCGGCGCGCTTTGGGAAGAACTGCTGGAAGACATGGAAGGTTCCGAAGCAGTTTTTAAAGATGCAGTCTGCCGGGCATTTCCAACCAAAACCGTAATTTGGGGGAGTTCCATTCCGCCAGGGACGGAATAGCGGTTGGGGATAACTGGTATAAAACGGTACTCCCCCTCTGCATCCCCGTTAAATTCCGACGCGCTGCCAGCAGGATCCAAATCCCATACAACAGCAATCATTACAGATTCCCTTTCGCCCTCGTCATTGCGGATATCTGCCCGCAGCGAAACAGGGAAACGCAGGGAACTGATATCAGTCCCCACATCAGCCCTCTGAAGCCGGATGTCTTCGGAAAGGCTGTCAAAGGAGCGAATGACAAGCCCCTCCTGTACGGATTCCTCCGGCATATCATCGCCGGTACAATTCAGATAATTTTCACGGCATACAGGACAGCTCCCATCAATACTGTCATCTGTACAATGTTTTGTGCAAATACATGTCTGCGCCTGTATGCTTGGCGTGTCAACTGCATTGACTGTCAGAACCAGGCCAGCAGTTGTAACTGCAAGCGCCAACAGGAACGAAAGTTTCCTAAATTTATTCATTTGTCTGTATCCCTTCTGTTATCCCAGCCCCTCAAAGGTCTGGAAGCGTTTGCCGCATTTTTTCACTATCTCCTAGTTTATACGTTTGAGGGATTCTTTTCAAGAGGGAAATCCATTCCAAAAGGCTGTTTTCTGCTAATTTCAGCAAAGATTGGCGGGACAGTCCCAACTGCCAGTTCAGCCTTACTGGATTAGCAACTGGAAAATGTAAAATCCCCCTAAATTCGACCAACTCTTCTACATATAGAAAAACCATAAATCCCAGCGGTTATTCCACTGGGATTTATGGCCTTTATTATAAATTATCCTTAATAATCCTTACGTGTACCCATACCAGTAGGGGTTTTAGCATCTGTATTCGTTGTAACAGTTACATTTTTTGCAGCATCGTTGCCTTTAACCAATTTACCCATAACTACAAGCCTTTGATTTGTCTGGCGGACGCCGTTTATATAATATGCGTCAATACAGGTAGAAAGGGAAATTAACTTGTCATCAGTAGTCACAGGTATATCATAGTCAAAGAAAGAAAGGGAGCGGGCCTCTGCAATCAGATTGGAAAATTGTTTTGCTGTAAACGTAGAAGAAACATAGTCCAGATCATTGGCATTACAAATAAAAACTGCAAAAATCTGGAAAGTCATATCCTCATATTCGGTAGAATAATAAATTTTTTGGTTCTGTTGGGCAAAATCAAGGCGTTTAAACGGAACTAGCTGGGCAAACATAACATCTTTTGCACGGTTGGCATACGCATATCGCCAGGAATTTGTCCAATTGTGGCCAAAAATGCAGTTGTTTTGGGTCAGTGTAGAGGAATCTCCAAAATTTACAGAAGAGGAAGCCCAAATAACACCATTCTTGCTGTATTTTTTATCAATTCCCAAAGCTTCATAATAGGTATTGTTCCCATTAGGGCTTTGGAGAACAGGGTAATCTATATTTGTGCCGGAAACTTTCAGCCAAGCTTTTACATCAGAATTTTTTGCCTGCCAGGATTTAATGGTAGGCGATAAGGCAGAAACTGTTGTAGGGGTTTTTGGAGTTGAAACGGTTGGGGTATTAGATTTGGGGCTAACTGTAATGGAATTGGAACCTCCCCCAATAGAGATGGCTCCAGCTTTATTAGACGAAGACGTTCCAACAACCCTAATGCCTGTTGAACTTTCTTGGGAGTTATTATTGCTAGCGGAAGAACCACTACGCAGGGAACTGACCCTTGGGGCATATTCTTCATCGGCTTCCAGATCCCAATCCTCACCGTTTTCCAGGTCTGCAAAATAATCCCGGCCTTCTTCTTCAGCCTGCTGGCGGGCTTCCACGCTTCCTGCGAGGGCTTCTGAGCGGGTATATTCTTCATCTTCTTCGTCGTCGCGAGGACGAAGCTGAATGGCAAAAACATTCGTTGTAGCAGACATCATCATTGTTGCTGCCAGCAGCAGTGTAACGGTGCGTTTATAAAGGCTGGAATCATTTTTCAGGCTCATTTTATAGTTCAGCTCCATTTCTGCCGTATAGAAATTACGGCTGATTTTATAATTCTTATGTGGGTTGGGCAATTACCCCATCCCCGTCTTGAAAATGTAGTGATAAAACGACTATTCATATTATAACATAAGTTTTTTCAAAATTTCAATGCCTTTTAAGCAAAAACTTCATCTTTTTGAAATGATTTTGTCTCCAATTTTTTACTAATTCCGCTTTTAATTTTATTTAAAATTTAACTTGACAGATTAGGCGTTATTTATTACAATAAAAATAGAAAATGACGCTGCCCGGTAAACGGTCAGCCCCTAAAAGTTGGAGAAATAATCGCCGAACTTTGCGAGGGCCCGGCGATTATTTCTTTTTGTTCTGTATAAACAGGTTACAAATACCAATAATTACTAAGCAAAACTGTAACAGTTCTGACAAAGTCATTAGGCATCCCCCCTTTCGCTATGTACGATCAGGGGGCAAGAAACGTTTTGGAAACTTCCCGTTCCCAAAGCGGCCCCCTGATGGGGGCTAACCGCCTACCGTTTATGGCAGCGTCACAGCTTTATATTACCATATTTTTCGACATTTAGCAACAATATTTTTCTTGACTGTTCTAGCGTTATCTATTATAATAAAGATACAAAATGACGCTGCCCGGTAAACGGTCAGCCCCTAAAAGTTGGAGAAATAATCGCCGAACTTTGCGAGGGCCCGGCGATTATTTCTTTTTGTTCTGTATAAACAGGTTACAAATACCAATAATTACTAAGCAAAACTGTAACAGTTCTGACAAAGTCATTAGGCATCCCCCCTTTCGCTATGTACGATCAGGGGGCAAGAAACGTTTTGGAAACTTCCCGTTCCCAAAGCGGCCCCCTGATGGGGGCTAACCGCCTACCGTTTATGGCAGCGTCACAGCTTTATATTACCATATTTTTCGACATTTAGCAACAATATTTTCCTTGACAGTTCTAACATTATCTATTATAATAAAGACAGAAAATGACGCTGCCCGGTAAACGGTCAGCCCCTAAAGGTCTTTGAAACAATCGCCGATCTTTTGTGAGGAGTCCGGCGATTATTTCTTTTTGTTCTGTATAAACAGGTTACAAATACCGATGATAACTAAGCAAAACTGTAACAGTTCTGACAGAGTCATTAGGCATCCCCCCTTTCGCTATGTACGATCAGGGGGCAAGAAACATTCTGGAAACTTTCTGTTCCCAAAGTGGCCCCCTGATGGGGGCTAACCGCCTACCGTTTATGGCAGCGTCACAGCTTTTATATTACCATATTTTTCGACATTTAGCAACAATATTTTCCTTGACTGTTCTAACATTATCTATTATAATAAAGATAGAAAATGACGCTGCCCGGTAAACGGTCAGCCCCTAAAGGTCTTTGAAATAATCGCCGAACTTTCGAGGGGCCCGGCGATTATTTCTTTTTGTTCTGTATAAACAGGTTACAAACGCCAATAATAACTAAACAAAACTGTAACAGTTCTGACAGAGTCATTAGACATCCCCCTTGGACTTTTCTTAGAAAAAGGATACAGTTATTGAAAATGTAAGGTTTTTGAATGATAACCATAAAACAAGTATAATAAATGACAGGTCAGTGAAAAAATTCACACTGCCTGTCATTTATTATATTATTTTTTTCTAAATAAAGTATTTATTCCATCCCATCTCATTTGTGTTCTACGGGTTTGCTCTTTATACTTTGAAACTTCTCTTATTGTTTTTCCAAGTTCTCCTGAAACTTTTCTTCCTAAAAAAGTAGCAGTAACTCCTAAAATCACCGGCACACCCAGACTTACAATTGGCTGAAGAACCTCTTTTATTTCTTTTCGGGATCCCTCAAGCATTTGGGAAACTATTGCTTTCTTTTCTTCTAGGGTTCCGTCATATTGCAATACTATTTGTATTATCTTTTCGTATTTTTGGGAGGAAAGTCCTAGTGCAATTTGAATGGTATCCCCTAATGTCGAACAAAACGTTTCAGCTACTGAAGCTAACGCAGGAACGGCATTTATCAAAGCTGCTTGGTCTCTATATCCATATTGTACAACAGCTTGTATAATTTCTTTGCATGAACCTGAAAGATTTGGTGCTACTGCGGCGATGATTTTAGGAACTGTTTGTTTTGCCATTCTTTCTGTAATTACAATTTGTTCACTCATATTTGATCCCCCCCCTATTGAATATCATTCCTATTCTTCTTTCCAATTTCTATATCTATCCAAATCAAGATGAAATGCTTTCATAACAAGTGTAAAGATTGCTGCATCATCTATATAACCTAAAACTGGGATAACATCAGGAATTAAATCAATAGGACTTACAAAATAAATAAGTGCAGCAGCAAAAGCTAACATAGTAGGCAGTGGAACCTTTTTATAATTTCCATGTGCATAATCCAAAACCATATTAGTAATATCCTTAATCTCAAAAATAAGGCTCCCAATAAGGGGAATTGAGGATAGAAGATTACTTTTTTGAAATACTTGTTCACCTAAAATTTTTGCTTTACTCTTATCTTTTAGAACTTTACTTGCCTTGCTCTTGTTTTTGTTTAATGCTTCCCAAAGATTATTCTCGCTGATATTTTTTCTCTTTAAAAACCCCCACATATCTATCATTTGTTATTTCTCCTTATGTCCTTATCTAAATTTTGTTAGAGCTGAACAATATAACCACAGCAACTATATCAATAAATTCAAATTTTTCTATATGTAGTTATATTATTTCTTGGAAGATGGTATACTGGTTTGGCTTTTGGATTTTTTATCACCAATAAAATCGCAGATAACAGAAACAACCGTAAATAATGTTACGACTTTTCCAACTATATCAGTAACATTATTTATATTACTTGATACTTTTTTTAAATCCATTTTGTTTTCTTCCTCCCAACAAATCGTTCTCAAAAAGTGTACCTTTTGAGAACATAGAAAAATATCTCAAATTGAGATTATAAGTGCGAAAATTTTTATAAAATTAATATTGCAATTCTATTTTTAATGTGGTAATATTAAAAAAATAGAAGTCTCAAAAGGTACACCTTTTGAGACTTCCGTTATTTTATCCCCCTTAAATCCCCTACCCTTCGGAAAAACGTCGCCCTGCTGACCCCGCTTTGGACAAGGGCCTCCTTCAAAGAAATCTCTCTCTGTTCCCACAATGCAACAATTTCACTAAACCCATCCGGCAGCGGCTTTTTAGGCCGCCCGAACACCTGACCCCTGGCTTTTGCCGCAGCAATCCCCTGTTCCTGCCGCTTGCGGATGTTTTCCCGTTCGTTCTGTGCCACAAAGGATAATATCTGCAATACCAGATCCGCAATAAACGTCCCCATCAAATCCTGCCCGTTGCGGGTGTCCAGAAGCGGCATATCTATTACTGCTATGTCGATCCCGATTTCCTTTGTCAGTATCCGCCATTGGGTTTGTATCTCTTCATAATTGCGCCCCAGCCGGTCGATGCTCAGTATATAGAGCAGGTCGCCCGGCTTTAATTTTTTTACCAGCTTTTTGTATTGGGGGCGGTCAAAGTCTTTTCCAGACTGCTTGTCTATGTAGAGGTGCGCCTTGGTAATCCCCTTTTGCTGTAAAGCGTCAATTTGGCGGTCTTCGTTTTGGTCTGCGCTGGATACCCGTACATAACCGTACTGTTTCGGCATAGACGTACCTCCTGTCCTTTTTTCCTTATACTATATTTTAAATGAATTTTTTCGGAAAAATCGGAAAATTTCGACTTATTTCTTGATTCTACCATTTCCTCCCGTTCTGTGGTATAATAAATTTACCAGGGGATTTTCCGCCCTGATTACCAAAAAGTGAGGTCTTCTATAATGCTGAAAGAAATTGTGAAAAAGAACCGCAGCTACCGCAGTTTTGACGGGAACCACGCAATCGGCCGGGAAACCTTATTAGACCTGGTGGACTGTGCCAGGTATACCCCTTCTTCCGTCAACCTCCAGCCCTTCCAATACTTTATTTCCTGTACCCCTGAAACCAATGAAACCATCTTCCCGCTGACCGCCTGGGCGCGGCTGCTTCCCAATTACGACGGCCCCGCCGAAGGCCATCATCCAACAGGGTACATTGTGGTATGTACCGACAAAAACATCGGCCCTAATACAGACCGTTTCCGTACTGATGTAGGCATTGTGTCCCAGACAATTATGCTGGCTGCCACAGAAAAAGGGCTTGGCGGCTGTATGATCGGCAACTTTGACAAAGAGAAAATGGCGGCTGCCCTCAAACTCCCGGAAAACCTAGTTCCGTCCCTGGTTCTGGCTCTGGGGAAGCCCGACGAGGAAATTACCTTGCTGGATTTGGAAAAAGGCGGGGATTCCAAGTATTTCCGTAAAGACGGCAGGCATTTTGTCCCAAAACGTAAGCTTGAAGATATTATCCTAGGCGATTAATAATGTATAATAAATACATTTTACTGTATATATAAACATTTATAAATGAATTAAAGTTAAAATGCACAGTCTGTACAACATAGACAGATTGTGCATTTTGTATTGCTTTTCAGCTAAAAATCCTTGTTATCTGTGGAGAAACACAAAATTAAAAGGAGCATATGAATATTTTAGAAAAGGGCTTGATTTTATTCGTTGATTGTGTATAATTATAAATATCTCACGGGACAGGTAATACCCCCGTTACCCAAACAATATTGGAGGATGAAATCATGAGTAAAAAATATAATAAAGTTGTCCTGGCCTATTCCGGCGGCCTGGATACTTCCATTATTATCCCATGGCTGAAGGAAAATTATGGCTGCGAGGTCATCGCTGTTGCCGCTGACGTAGGGCAGGAAAGCGAATTGGAAGGGCTCCAGGAAAAAGCCATTAAAACTGGCGCGTCCAAGCTGTATATTGAGGATTTGAAAAAGGAATTTGTAGAGGACTGCATCTGGCCCACCCTAAAAGCAGGGGCTATTTATGAAAATAAATACCTGTTGGGGACTTCTTTCGCCCGTCCCATTATTGCAAAACGGTTAGTGGAAATTGCAAAAAAAGAGGGGGCGGACGCAATTGCCCACGGCTGTACCGGCAAGGGCAACGACCAGGTCCGTTTTGAGCTGACCATCAAAGCTTTTGCCCCTGATATGCCCATTATCGCCCCCTGGCGTATTTGGGATATCAAATCCCGCGACGAGGAAATCGACTACGCCGAAGCCCACCAAATCCCCCTGAAAATCACCCGCAAAACCAACTATTCCAAGGATAAAAACCTTTGGCACCTCTCCCATGAAGGGCTGGATTTGGAAGACCCGGCAAACGAACCAAAATACAACGAAATCCTGGAAATGGGCGTTTCCCCTGAAAAGGCTCCCGACGCCCCCACATATATCACCCTGCATTTTGAAAAGGGCGTACCCACTGCCCTTGACGGCGTGGAGATGGACGGTGTTTCCCTGATTCAGAAGCTGAACAAAATCGGCGGGGCCAACGGCGTGGGATTAGCTGACCTGGTGGAAAACCGTCTGGTAGGCATGAAGAGCCGCGGCGTTTACGAAACCCCCGGCGGAAGCATCCTCTACCATGCCCATGATGTTCTGGAGACCATCTGCCTGGATAAAGAAACCCAGCACTATAAACAGCAGGTTGCGTTGAAGTTTGCCGACCTGGTTTATAACGGGCAATGGTATACCCCTCTGCGGGAAGCGTTGAGCGCCTTTGTGGATTCCACCCAGCAGACTGTCACCGGTGACGTTAAACTGAAACTGTACAAAGGCAACATTATTAATGCAGGCGTTACCAGCGATTACACCCTGTATGATGAAGAAGTAGCCACCTTTGACGCAGACGAGGTTTACAACCAGATGGATTCCCAGGGATTTATTAACCTGTTCGGCCTGCCCATCAAGGTAAAGGCTGTACTGGACCAGAAGCGCGCCGCCAAAAAAGAAGGCAAATAATTCTGTCAGAACCTGTATTCATAACCGGGGGATGCTGGATGGGCGAGGATTTTTCCAGCCAGACAAGGAGGTTTTCCGCAGCAATCCTGACGGATTGCAAGGGAAAGCGACGCAGTATGGCGGGAAAAAGACCGTTCAGACAGCGTGGGGCGGTTGTGAATACAGGTTCTCAATAAAGCGCCATATATAATGGGAACCTTCCCGAAAGGTTCCCATTCCTTCTTTTGAAATAAAACAGATAGGAGCAGAGCAGATGAAACTTTGGGCAGGCAGATTTTCCAAGGAGGTTGACGGACGGGTAAACGACTTTAATTCGTCAATATCCTTTGATTCCCGTATGTACCGGCAGGATATTGCCGGAAGTATCGCCCATGCAACCATGTTAGGGGAACAGAACATCATCGCCCCCTCGGAGAGCGAAACAATTATAAAAGGTTTAAAGTCTATCTTGTCTGACCTGGACAGCGGCAAACTTGCCTTTGACCCAGAAGCAGAAGATATCCATATGTTTATAGAGGCAGAGCTGACTACCCGCATTGGGGATGCAGGAAAGCGCCTGCACACCGCCCGGAGCCGGAACGACCAGGTTGCGCTGGATATCCGCCTTTACCTGCGGGAAGCAGCTGAGGGACTTATTTCCCAGGTAAAGGAACTGATCCATTCCCTCTGCAATCAGGCTGAACAGCACACCGAAACGGTTATGCCTGGTTATACCCATTTGCAGCGGGCCCAGCCCATTACCTTTGGGCACCATCTGATGGCATACTGCCAAATGCTCCTGCGGGATATTAGCCGACTGGAAGATGCAAAGAACCGAATGAATGTTATGCCTTTGGGAAGCTGCGCTTTGGCAGGGACTACTTATCCCCTGAACCGGGAACGTGTGGCGGAACTGCTGGGGTTTTCCTCTGTTACAATGAACAGCCTGGATGGTGTTTCTGACAGGGATTTCTGCATTGAACTGGCTGGTGCTATTTCCATTTTGATGATGCACCTTTCCCGTTTGTCGGAGGAGATTATTCTCTGGTGTTCCTGGGAATTTAAATTTATAGAACTGGACGACGCTTTTGCTACTGGCTCCAGCATCATGCCCCAGAAGAAAAACCCCGATATTACCGAGCTTGTCCGCGGGAAAACCGGGCGTGTCTACGGGGATTTGAATACCCTCTTAACTATGATGAAGGGTCTCCCCCTTGCCTATAACAAGGATATGCAGGAAGATAAGGAAGCTGTTTTCGACGCAGTGGATACAGCGTCTCTATGTCTGAAAACCATGATCCCCATGATCGACACCATGAAACCCATCCCCGCCAATATGCGGTGGGCGGCAGCAAAAGGGTTTATCAACGCTACCGACGCGGCGGATTACCTGGCAAGGAAAGGCGTACCCTTCCGGGATGCTTACAAGATAACAGGTACCCTTGTTGCACAATGTATTGAAAAGGATACAACCTTAGAAGAACTTCCCTTGGAGGATTACAAAGCCCTCTGTGTGGAATTTGAGGAAGACATTTACCAGGCAATCAGCCTGGAAACCTGTGTAAAGGGCAGGACGGTTGTAGGCGGCCCTGCGCCGGAACGGGTAAAGGAGCAGATCGCGGCAGTCCGGGCGGCGATATCGGAGGAATAACAGGAGGAATGACCAATGGCATATAAAATCTTTATTGATGGCAAAGAGGGCACAACAGGGCTGCAAATATACCAAAGGTTTGAGGGGCGGAAAGACCTGGAGCTTCTCCTTTTAGACGATGACAAACGGAAGGATGCCAACGCCCGCCGGGAAATGATAAACGCTTCTGACATTACCTTCCTCTGCCTGCCCGATGCGGCGGCAAAAGAGGCGGTTTCCCTGGTGGATAACGACCATGTGCGGATTATTGACGCATCCACCGCCCACCGTACCGCCTCTGGCTGGGCTTATGGGTTCCCGGAGCTTTCCAAGGGGCACAGAGAAGCAGTTATTTCTTCTAAAAGGGTTGCAAATCCCGGCTGTTATGCGTCGGGGTTCCTGTCCATTGTGTACCCGCTGGTGGCAATGGGGATTATGCAGAAGGATTACCCGGTTGTCTGCCATGCGGTCAGCGGCTACTCCGGCGGCGGCAAAAAGATGATTGCTAAATATGAAGCAGAGCAAAAGCCCAAAGGATACGACAGCCCCCGGCAGTATGGTTTAACTATGAGCCATAAGCACCTGCCGGAAATGCAGAAGGTTCCAGGGCTGGAATACCCGCCGATTTTCAACCCATTGGTAGATGATTTCTACTGCGGTATGGAAGTAACAGTCCCCTTGCATACCCGGCTCCTGCCAAAGAAAATTACCCCCGCAGAGCTGCACAAATGCCTTTCTGATTACTACACTGGACAGCGTTTTGTAAAGGTTCTCCCCTTTATGGGGGAAGGGGTGATTGACGACGGGTTCATTGCTGCCAGCGCCCTAGCTGGGACAAACGACATGGAAATTTTCGTTGGTGGAAACGATGAACAGATTCTCCTGGTCTCTAGGCTGGACAATCTGGGAAAAGGCGCATCCGGCGCAGCGGTTCAAAATATGAACCTGATGCTGGGATTGGATGAAGGGACGGGATTATAAATATGTCTGGTTTATCTAAGGAAAAGGATATACAGGAATTCATGACGCCGCCAAACCATAAGAGATTTTCCGCGAAAAAACTTTTTGACGAAAGTGGGAAAATTAAATGGGGAGCCATCGCCTATATTGAAAAGGGCGGCGGAGGCCCGCAGGGAAACCACACCCACAGTGACAACCATATTTTTATTGTAACTGACGGCGAGGTAAAAGTCGTAATGGGGGACAAGGAGTTTATTGTCAGAAAAAACGAGTCGTTCTTTGTTGACGGGATGATACCCCATTCCATCTGGAACAATGGCGGACAAACCGCTGTTGTCATTAAGATTTCTGTGGAAAGGGAAGGGGTATGAAAGCAATCCCCTTCCTTCAAAAACCAATACTTACAAACAGGAGGAAAAGCACTATGTCCAGCTTAACGCCAATTCCCGGCGGCGTATGCGCGCCAAAGGGCTTTAAAGCAGCGGGAATCTGCTGCGGGATACGCTCCAATAAAACCAAAAACGACCTTTCCCTGATTGTCAGCGACGTTCCCTGCTCTGCCGCCGCTGTCTATACCCAAAACAAGGTGAAGGGCGCACCCATTACTGTTACCAAAAAGAACATTGCCGACGGCAAGGCTCAGGCTGTTGTCTGCAACAGCGGCAACGCCAACACCTGCAACGCCGACGGCATTGAAATAGCCGAAAAAATGTGTCGGATTGCCGCCGAAGCTACAGGGTTAAAGGCAGAGGATTTTGTCATTGGCTCCACTGGCGTTATCGGCCAGCCCCTTCCCATCCAGCCTATTGCCGACGGGATGCCCAAGCTGGCTGCTGCGCTTTCTTATGAAGGTTCTGACAGCGCAGCATGGGGTATTATGACAACTGATACTGTTAAAAAAGAATATGGCGTTTCCTTTACCGTTGGCGGGAAAACCTGCTCTATGGGCGCGATTGCCAAAGGCTCCGGCATGATTCACCCCAATATGGCTACTATGCTGGCGTTTATCACCACCGACGCGGCCATCAGCCCTGCAATGCTCCAGAAAGCACTTTCCGAAGATATTGTAGATACCTTTAATATGGTCAGTGTGGATGGGGACACCTCCACCAATGATACGGTCGCCATCCTTGCCAACGGCATGGCTGGGAATGAAGAAATCACTGGTACGGGCGCGGATTATGACGCTTTCGCGGAAGCCCTCCACTACATCACCGTTTCCCTTTCAAGAGGAATCGCCGGGGACGGCGAAGGGGCTACCAAATTGTTAGAGTGCCGCGTTACCGGTGCACCCGATAAGCAAACCGCCCGTATTGTGGCTAAGTCGGTGATTACTTCCAGCCTGTTTAAAGCCGCCATGTTTGGCGAAGACGCTAACTGGGGACGGGTGCTGTGCGCCATCGGATATGCTCCCGCCGATTTTGATATTAACAAGGTTGCCGTTTCCCTCAGCTCGGAAAAGGGTGAAATCGCGGTCTGCAAAGACGGCTCCGGCGTGGAGTTTTCCGAGGAAAAAGCCGCGGAGGTTTTAAGCGCAAAGGAAATTATTATCTCGGTTACATTGGGCGAGGGAACCGGCGAAGCGGTTGCCTGGGGCTGTGACCTGACCTATGATTATGTGAAAATCAACGGGGATTACCGGACTTGATATAAATTGGGGGAATTGACGATGGAGATTTCCAACGAAATCAAAACGCAGGTGCTTGTCCAAGCCCTGCCCTATATCCAGAAATACTATAATAAGGTTGTCGTCATTAAATACGGCGGCAATGCCATGATTAACGAAGACCTGAAAAACGCGGTTATGAGCGACCTTGTACTGCTCTCCCTGGTGGGGATCAAGGTGGTTCTGGTTCACGGCGGCGGCCCGGAAATTACCGAAATGCTCAAACGTGTAGGCAAAGAGTCAAAATTCGTCAACGGCTTGCGGTACACCGACGAAGAAACCGCTGAAATTGTCCAAATGGTTCTTGCAGGAAAGATCAACAAAAACCTAGTTTCCCTGCTCCATCAGCATCAGGGAAAAGCTATGGGGCTTTGCGGCATTGACGGAGCCATGTTCCAGGTGGAAAAACACAAAGGCGACGCAGATTTAGGATTTGTGGGGGATGTAACAGCGGTTGATACTGCTCCCATCCAGGTGGCTTTGCAAAATGGTTATATTCCGGTTATTTCCACCGTTGGGGCTGACGATCAGGGCAATATTTACAACATCAACGCCGACACTGCCGCTGCGCAGATTGCCGCTTCCCTCCACGCGGAAAATCTGATTTTAATGACCGATATTAAAGGGCTTTTGCGGGATAAGGACGATGAAAACACTTTAATCCCCTTTGTGCAGGTCAGCGAGGTTCCTTCCCTGATCCGGCAGGGGATTATTTCCGGGGGCATGATCCCCAAAATCGAGTGCTGCGTGGAATCTGTCCGGCGGGGCGTGAAAAAAGCCGTTATTCTCGACGGGAGAATTGCCCATTCCATCTTAATTGAAATCTTTTCCGATGAAGGCATTGGAACGATGTTCTATTAAATTCAAATGATGAAGGGATAATTGCAATTATGGACTTTCAGCAGATTAAAGAAATGGACGCACAATATATAGAAGGCACTTATGGCAGGGCTGATGTGTGCATTGCCAAAGGCAAAAACGCCACTGGCTGGGATTTGGACGGCAAAAGTTATATTGATTTTTCCAGCGGCATTGGGGTCAACTCCCTGGGCTTCTGCGACAATGAATGGTCAAAGGCCGTCGCGGAGCAGGCGCAGACCATGCAGCATATTTCAAACCTGTACTATACCATTCCCGGCCCCAACGCCGCGAAAAAAATCTGTGAAAAGACCGGCTTTAAAAAGGTCTTTTTCGGAAACTCCGGCGCGGAGGCCAATGAAGGGGCTATTAAAGCGGCCCGGAAATACAGCTTTGACAAATACGGCGCAGAAGCCGGGCGGAATGAAATTGTCACCCTTATGAATTCCTTCCACGGGCGGACGATTGCAACATTGACCGCCACCGGGCAGGATGTTTTCCATAATTATTTCTTCCCCTTTGTGGGCGGCTTCCAGTATGCAAAGGCTGGGGATATTGACGATGTGAAACAAAAGGTTTCTGATAAAACCTGCGCGGTCATGCTGGAGTTTATCCAGGGGGAAGGCGGGGTAATCCCCCAGGATAAAAGCTTTATCCAAAAGCTTTTTGCCTTCTGCCAGTCAAGGGACATCCTTGTCATTGCCGATGAGGTACAGACGGGCGTAGGACGCACCGGGGAATTCCTCTGCTGTGAAAACTTCGATGTAAAGCCTGATTTGGTTACGCTGGCAAAGGGGCTTGGCGGCGGCCTGCCGATTGGGGCTGTGCTGTTCGGCGAAAAGGTGGAAAACGTTATGGGGCCCGGCTCCCATGGGACTACTTTTGGAGCCAACCCGGTTTCCTGCGCTGGGGCTAATGTGGTTCTTGACCGGCTCGACCGGGCGTTTTTGGATTCGGTCAAGGAAAAAGGTGAGTACCTCAAAGGGAAAATTGAAAAAATGCCCAATGTGAAAAGCGTCACCGGCATGGGCATGATGCTGGGGATTGCACTGGAAAAAAACGATTCTAAAACGGTTGTAGGCAAGTGTATTGAAAACGGCCTGATCATCCTCACCGCCAAAGAAAAAGTTCGCCTGCTGCCGCCCTTAACCATCACCTATGAGGAAATGGACAAAGGGCTTGCTGTACTGGAAAAGGTTCTTTCCAACCTATAAATTGATAAACATATTGCCAATAGGGAAAAGGCCTCCCGAAAGCCGGGGGACTTTTCTCTATCCAAAATTAAGGAGGATATTTATTATGAAACATCTTTTAAAGCTGCTTGACCTCTCCTCTGAGGAGATTATTGAAATCCTGAACCTTGCCGACCAGCTTAAATATGAACAGAAACACGGCATCCCCCACGAACATTTGAAAGGTATGACCTTGGGGATGATCTTCCAGAAGTCCTCTACCCGTACAAGGGTTTCTTTTGAAGTGGGAATGTCCCAGTTAGGCGGTTCCGCCCTGTTTTTAAGCTCCCGCGACCTGCAAATCGGCCGCGGCGAACCGGTACAGGATACGGCGCGGGTGCTTTCCCGGTATCTGGATGGGATCATGATCCGCACCTTTGCGCAAAAAGAGGTGGAGGATTTGGCCGAGTACGGCTCTATCCCCATTATTAACGGTTTGACCGACTTCTGCCACCCCTGCCAGGTTCTGGCTGATCTTATGACCATCCGGGAGCACAAGGGAAGCCTGCCGGGTTTGAAACTCTGCTTTATCGGGGATGGGAACAACATGGCCAATTCCCTGATTGTAGGATGCCTAAAAACCGGGATGAAGGTTTCCATTGCCTGCCCGAAGGATTACCAGCCCGATCCCATTGTGCTGGAATTCGCCAAGGATAACCCCGATTTCCAACTGACCGATAATGTTTTGGAAGCCGCAAAGGACGCCGACGTTCTGTATACCGACGTTTGGGCTTCCATGGGCCAGGAAGGTGAATTTGAAACCAGGAAGAAAGCCTTTGAAGGGTTCCAGATTAACGACGCGGTTATGGCTGCGGCGAAATCTGACGCCATGGTTCAGCACTGCCTGCCCGCTCACCGGGAGGAGGAGATCACCGCCAAGGTGTTCGAGGAACACGCAAACGAAATCTTTGATGAAGCGGAGAACCGGCTCCATGCACAAAAGGCAGTCATGGTTAAGCTGATGAAAAAATAAGTTTTTTATAGAGCATTATAAAAAGGATATCGCCCATGGGAGAGGCAACATAAGGAAGTTACCTCTCCCTTCCTATTTGCAGGCGAATGTGATTGCTTTTGATGTGAAGACGTGCTATATTTTTAAGTAAACAAAGACAATGGAAGTACGGGGGTATTATTATGTTTTGGAAATTACGGATAAGACCCGGAGAAGACGAAAGAAACGTATACGCTGAAGCAGATGAATACGGAATTATTTGTAAGCCGCAGGACTTACAGGGCATTACCGAGCGCCTGGATAAATATATAAAAAAGACAAAAGTGCGTGGAGCAGGTCTGCCAAAATACATTGGACGCAGCCATCTTCTCTCAGGTACCAGTGAAAAATGGTATGAATGGGGCATGGGTCTTTCATGCTCAAAGGAAGGACGTTTGAGCAATGAGCAGGGACGATTGTGGTATTTTGAGCTGCTGCCGAATCGGCATTACTATTTGGAACAAAATACAGCAGAAGAAGTTTATGAATTTCCCGAAAGGAAAGACATCCTGTATTATTTTGTCTTGGTGAAATATTACTGGTATTATGAAGAAGATGGGAAAATCGTGTACACTGATTCTGATGAAGCCCGAAAAAAGCGGGAAATATTTTTTCAGGGATTATTTGATTGTATTGGATTTCCTGTAGAAACCTTGTATACTTATCCTAAAAACTCTAAAGCTCTTTTCGATAAATAGGAAAATTTTAGTTTTTGACAGGGTCGGCTTCCTTATGGGGGTTGCCCGTCAGTATCCTTTTTCTTTTTTATCAGGAATCTGGAATAAAAAAGCTGGAAAACTGTTTTGTTTGTCTCTGTACAGAAGGAGAGAGGTTTTATGACTGAAATGGAACTGGAAAAAAAGCTTCTCGAACTGTCGATGCAGCAGGCTCCTGCATCAAAGACGCAAAGAAAAACCGGACGGGAATACCGCCGCCTTCAGTTTATCAGGAAAAACGACCGCCTGATGCGGATTGTTGCCAACCGGTACATTCCCCATGCCGGTTATATAACCGGACGCTTTGAGGGAAAAACACTCCTGCACACTGGTAAGTATATTAAATATCCCAAAAACAGCCGAGCGCAACAGTGGCTCAAGCGCAAGGCTGCAAGAAGTGTGCGAAGGTGCGGCTGCCTTCCAGTAAAGGGAAACCATTACCGACGGCTGTTTGACTATTGGTGGATGCTGTATTAAGGATTACCCTAATTTTCCAAATCCCACAGTATATAGAACAGTAAACAAAGTGATAGAATCAGAGGAGGTGCCGGCAGTGGCTGGAGAATTGCTGATGAGCATTAGCCAAAACGAACGTGAAAGGACGCTGCCAGCCAGCGTCCTTTTTCTGCTTTTACAAGAGAACTCAAGAGATAATTGAACAGCAAAAGGGCAGACTCAAAAACAGGTTGATGGCGTGAAAACGGAAAGTATGCTATACTTTGGCTGTAAGCATGAAGCAGCACCAAAAGGGAGGCAACGAGAATGTTTAATATGGCAGAATCCGCAAGCCGGATTAAAAACGCAAGGATCGCCAAAAACCTAACGCAGACAAACATAGCGGACGCACTAGGGGTAAGCTATCAGGCTGTTTCTAACTGGGAGCGTGGGAATTCCATGCCGGATATTGGGAAACTGGGGGAACTAAGCGATCTGCTGGAAGTCAGCATTGAAGATTTACTGGGACATACAAGGGCTTCAAAAACCATTGAAAAGGTAATGCAAAAGGAAAATATGGAAATCAGCCTGCCGGAGCTTTCAGAAATATCTCCGGTACTGCCGCCAGATGTTACAGAGCAGTTAGCCGGAGGGCTGAAGGCAAAGGATATAGAAGAACTGGCCATGATCGCTCCATTTGTAAGCAAAGAAAGGTTGGAGCAGATGGGCGAGGGTCTGAAGGCAGGCAGTATGGAAGATTTGGTCGTGATCGCCCCATTTGTAAGCAAAGAAAGGTTGGAGCAGATGGGCGAGGGTCTGAAAGTGGGCAGTATAGAAGAACTGTCTATGATTGCCCCGTTTGTAAGCAGGGGATTTCTGGACAAGCTGTTTTGAAGCCAGGGCTGTTTACGGCAAACTGCACAAAAATCCATGTGGCATAATATGCGCACAATTCATAAAATTAGGTAAAAGCAGCAATTTTCATTTGAAAAGCCGCCTAAAAAATGATATAATAGCAATATAGAAAAGGAGGCGGCTTTCCAATGAAACGTATCCAATACGCCTGTATTGAAAAAACAATTCACTTCCAGCTTAAGGAGGACATTGCCCATGACGCGGCAGTCAGCGCAGTAAAACATGAAGTAGATGCTTATAAAAACTCCCTGATTCAAAAGCGCATCAAGCATAAAATCTGCGAGGAAATCCCCCAGCCGGACGGCTCTGTTGTTATGAAGGTAAAAACACAGTACAATTCCCATCCTACGGGGGATTATCTGGACTGAGCCCAGATAACTGTCCATAAAGTACGCTAAAGAGCAAAAGTGTGACATACTCCCGCCTCCTAAGAAGCGGGGGCTTCTCGTTCAAGCACTCTAATGAGTACAGTATCAACGAGCTAACCCCGTGTGCCCTACGGTTCTCACGAATGACCTTCCATTCGTACCTTGGATATTTTATGCACAGAAGGAAGCTTGGTTTTCGCATTTTATTTCTCTGCGCAACCCCATATATCCAGTTGTCAATGTACTTATCATTGTACTTAATATAACAGAAATTTAGGGAAACCGCAATAGGAACGCAATTCATCCCCCCACTTTAGAAGTGGGGGACTTCTTGCTGGTTTTTGTTAAACGCTTTCGCTCTTATGATTTTCTATTATTCTAAAGATTTCAGGGAACTGCGGTATTGTTCCATTTGGGCTTCGTCTGTTGAGTCTATAACAGCCTGTAATTGACGTACTGCAAAATCCCGCTCCTTTGGAAGATATGCCGTTATCGGGTAGAAGTTTGATTTGGAATCAGCAAACAGATGTGTACGTATTTGGAGGTTTTCAATCAATATCTGTAATTCCCGGATACGTTCTTTTTCCCCGGCAGGAATAAATTCCCCCCGCCTTTCCATTTCAAAAAGTTCCGTTCCGGGAAACAGGGTAAGGGAATCTACGGATATAAAGTATGGGTTCAGCCGGCTGAATAATTCCGCGCTGTTTTCCGCGTTCCGGCTGCCCCCTCCCTTTCCCGCCAGCCCTGTCATATAGACAAAATAATATTCAATCCCCGCCTCGTCCAATTTACTGCATTGTTCTAAAATATCCTGTGAAGCATACCCCTTGTTTGCCAGTAAAAGCGTTTCGTCGTCCCCGCTTTCTGTGCCGATACTCAAGCCGTTTACTCCCATCGCCTTTAATTTACGCAACTGCCATACTTCCTTATTTTTAATATCCCGTATGCTGGCAAACATGGAGATATTCTGGCACTTAATCAAATAATCCCGGACAGTCAAAATATACGGTTTTAGCCGTTCATAGCTTAATGCAAAGGGATTAGCCCCTGTCAGGAAAACCCTCCTTGCATTGGGCTGGTAGTTTTTGATTTCCTTTAGATCTTCTTCAAACTCCGATATCGGCGATAACCGGAACGGCTCGTTTTGATAGAGATTACAGAACCGGCATTTCCGGTAAGTACAGCCGGAAGTGATTTGAAGGATACAGGAAACGGATTCATAATTAGGCCGCCATGTCCTCCCTGTAAAGTGCATCCGATTTTCCCTCCCTATAAGTGGCGCAGGTTTTTGCGGTAGCTGCGCAGTTCGTTTTCGCTGATCGTCCCAATAATTCCATCCAGTACAGATAAAACTTTATCTTTATCCCTTGGCAGCATCCCCTGGATTTGTATTGGATTGGACGCTCCCATCGCGCCGAACCAAACGGGGATATCCAGGTTTTCAATCAAGGTTTTTAATTCCTGGTATTTTTCAATTTCCGCTTCTTCCTGCCAGTTTCCTTTTTGGATTTCGGCATATAATTCTGAATTTGGATATATTGTCAGCATATTTGCCCCAATAATCTGTGGGTGAAGCTGGTTGAATACCTCAGCGGTTATTTCCGCGCCCTTCTTCCCTTTGCCCGCGCCGGAAATACCCGTCAGGTAAAAGAAATAATAATCAATCCCCGCCTTGTCCAATCGGCTGCATTGGGTAAGGATATCTTTTGAAAGATACCCCTTTTTCATAAACTCCAGCGCTTCGTTGTCTCCCGTTTCAACGCCAATCGTCAAACCGGTATACCCGGCGGCCTTTAATTCGCAAAGTTCTTTATCGTTTTTTAAGGCGATATCCGTTATTCTGGAAAAGCAGCCGATGGTCTTACACGACGGGAAATATTTTTGAACCAGCCCGGCGATTTCCAACAGGCGAGACGTTTTCAGTACGAAGGGGTTCGCCCCGGTTAAAAAGGTTCGGGAGATCCAATTGCTTTTCCAAATTTCCGAACTGGCTTCTTTTAAATCAGCCTCAATATCCTCCAGGGGAGACTTTTTAAAATGGAAGGGCAGGTCTTCATATAAAGTACAGAATTTACACTTGTGATGGGTGCATCCGGCGGTAACTTCCAAAAGCAGGGAGGACGCTTCATAAGGCGGCCTCCATATTGTTCCTGTATAGTGCATATACAACGCCCCTTTTTTAAATTTGGAACTATCATTAAAATACACCGATGCTTTATCTCTTTCAAGTACGGTCTTTTTTTAGTAATAGTATCTTTTTTCCTACCTGGAACAATAAAAAACAGTATCTTGTTTTTTATTTTGGATAGGAATATACTTTTGGAAAGGGGTGTTTATCATGGCTGAAAATAAATTTACAGATGAAAAACAGCTTGCCCAGTGCGTTCCAATGGGCAAGCTGCAATCTGTCATAGGCGGCAAATGGAAAATATTAATCCTATGGTATGTTACATTTTACAAAGTCCAGCGTTTTGGGGAATTAATGCGCCGCCTTGACGGAATTACACAGTCCACTTTGACAAAGCAGCTCCGGGAGCTGGAAAAGGACGGGTTCCTTCACCGGGAAATCTACAAAGAAATCCCTCCGAAAGTAGAATATACTCTTACAGAGTTAGGGGAAAGCTTTGTTCCCGTCCTCCAAACCATGATGGCATGGAGTGAAAAATACTTATGCCCGGATTATATAAACCCATATCGGGAACAGGCATAAAAAGCGGGCGGCGGATTCAGCTTTCGGCGCTGCCCAAACCGGAAAGCTTTTCATAAAGCCATTCTGGGGATATTCCTTTGGTACTTATCTCTACCAGGATATCCCCATAGAGAACACCGAAATTCATACGCTTCCCAGCAGTATCTCCCATATCCCTGACAGAATAGGCTCTGCGTTTGACTGCATCCAATGTTAATTCATTTCCCCGAAAAATAGGGTGATCCACAATTTGAAAAAGCTCAATCGGGACAGAATCTGCAAGTGGGATGGAATACAGCCCCAAATCATAGTTTTTAGTGTCTTCAATGGATGTCACCCTGTCAGCGTCCCCTTCGCTGTAAAAGGAAACCCGCCAGCTAATTTCATCAAACGAGCCTGTCCCCTTTGTCCAAAGCCCGGAAAGAAAATAGCTGTTTTCATCCTGATACAAACGGATATTTTCTACCTGGAAACCCGCCGGGGCTTCCGACAGCATATAGGCGCCAAAGGGTTCATTTGCCAGGGCTTTCGGCAGGGTAAGGGCTTTGTCTATAAAGGTATCCGATTTCTTAGCGGAGTCAGCCTGGCTGGATGATTTTGGAATTCTATTATCCGAAGTTTCCGGGTGGCTTTGAGGGACAGAACTGGATGGATGTTCTGATTCCATAACCGCGCTGACAGAAGGGATTTCACTGGATGTACTTCCTTCCAAGCCGGAAATACCCGGATTCAACAACCCCGGCAGGGCCGCCGCCCCTGCTATTGCCAGACAAATGCAGGCTGCCAGCGTTCCCCATCTTTTCCAGCTTATAATCCTTCCCCTTGCTGCATCCTGCTCACTCTGATACAGGATATTTTCTTCAATGCTGTTAAAACCTTCATATAACGCGAATTTTTTCATTCTATCAGCCCTTCCTTTTGCAAATACTGTTTTAATTTCCGGCGGGTTCGGGAAAGTATTACCGTTATATGGTGGGCAGTAAGCCTGTATCTGTTGGCAATCTCCGAAATGGATTCGGAAAAGAAATACCGGCGGACAAAGATATTACATTCCCTTTGGGAAAGGGTTTTTACAAAAAAATTAATCTTTCCGCCAATCTCCCTGGAAAAGTATTCTGATTCCACGCTGTCAGGGTCGCTTAAACATTCGGCAAGCTCGTCTAAAATTACCGCTGTCTCTCCCCTACCCCGTTTTAATGTCATTTTGGCTTTGTACCTGTTCAGGGAGATGCTCCTGGTAATTTTGGCAAAAAAGTATTTCAGTTTGGCAGGACGCTGTGGCGGGATAGCAAGCCACGCCTGGAGCCAGGTATCATTGACACATTCCTCTGAATCTTCCCGGTTTTGCAGGATGTTTTGGGCAATGGCAAAACAGTAGCTGCCATACCTGGCATTGGATTCCCCGATTGCCCGCTCGTCCCGCTGCCAATAGGTTTCTATAATTTGTTCGTCAGTCATAATTTCTCCTTTCTCCCTGTTATGAAAGGGCCTTTCACTGGAATAAGACAACTTTTTTCCGCCAAAATCACAGGAAAAATTTTTCTCCTTGAAAAAGTTTGCATAATAAAGGAATGGCATAGCTGTAACAATTCTAAGGAAAAGCAAGGCTGTGGAGGTATAAGTCTTAGCATACTCCCACAGCTTTGTTTTTATCTCATATTATTTAACGTGAGTTCGGTAAAATTTTTTGCTTTTCGGCATTAGGTACGCCATCCAGCAAACCGTTGGTTTGCTGGATGGCTGCAAGAGAAAACTTTTAGCTCTGTCCAACTCTGCGGAGTTGGACGAAGCGGAAGAAGCCCGCCAAATGGGGCTGCCCGCCCTAAGCTGGTACCAATCCCAATCTTATCTCACCCTCTGAGCAATTCCAGCGGGCTTTTGATTTTGAATACTGACGAAGCGGTTAGTTATCAGTTTCTTAGGTAAGGCTTGCCTTGGCTTTAAGCCTGCTGGGGTATTTCGCGCCTGCGGGCGCGACCAGGGGGCTTTTGAGGAAAGCCCCCTGGTCCCGAAACCTTTTTAATCCGCCCCAGCCTGTACTCGTCTTAGGTTGTGCCCGCAAATATGCTTTACCGAACCCATTATTTACTATGGCACATACCTTTACTTGGGCAATTCTCACAGCCGCACCCACAGCCTCCACCTTTATGATGGATTCGGTTATAAATCCCCTTGCCAATAACAGCCGCAAAAGGAACAAATATAATAACCGCGCCAATAAATGTAGGTAAATTCATATTATCACACTCACTTTCCCATTCCAACAGCAGACCCAGTGGGAACCCGCAGGCGGTTGTCATCATACTTATTAGGCCGAACCACCATATAAATGAGCCCTGCCAGCACCAAAAATGCTGCAATCGTTCCAATTCCGAACCCATTCCCGGCAAAAAGCCCTCCGATCTGGTACACAATCAGGGAAACGGCATAAGCAAACCCGCACATATACCCAATAGCGCCCCAAGTCCATTTAGCGTTGTTCATCTCTCTTTTGATAGCCCCCATAGCAGCAAAGCAGGGAGCGCAGAGCAGGTTAAACACCATAAAGGCATATGCAGAAAGCATGGTATAATCAGCGGCAATGTTGGCCCATATTTCCTGACCATCCTCGGCAACCTCGGCAAAGCCGTATAACACACCAAAGGTAGTAACAACATTTTCTTTAGCAATCAGCCCGGTAAAGGTAGCAACAGCGGCTTTCCAGTTTCCGAAACCCAAAGGGGTAAAAAGGAAAGCAATAGATGAACCGACAGCAGCCAGCAGGGAGTTGTTGTTATCCTCCACCATTCCGAAAGCCCCATCTATAAAGCCAAATCCCTGGAGGAACCATAGAATAATGGAGGAAGCAAGGATAACTGTTCCAGCCCGTTTGATAAAAGACCAGCCCCGCTCCCAGGTAGCCCGGAGAACGTTCCCGGCAGAGGGCGCATGATAAGAAGGCAGCTCCATAACAAAGGGAGCGGGATCACCTGCAAATGCTTTTGTTTTCTTTAACATCACGCCGGAAACAATAACGGCTGCAACTCCCAGGAAGTAGGCAGAAACAGCAACCAGCCCGGAACCTCCAAACAGTGCGCCCGCAAATAAGCCGATAATGGGCATTTTCGCACCACAGGGAATAAAGCCGGTAGTCATAATGGTCATGCGGCGATCCCTCTCGCTTTCAATGGTGCGGCTGGCCATAATGCCGGGCACGCCGCAGCCGGAAGCTATCAGCATGGGGATAAAGCTCTTGCCAGACAGACCGAATTTGCGGAAAATGCGATCCATAATAAAGGCCACCCTAGCCATATACCCCACATCTTCTAAAATAGAGAGAAGCAGGAACAGCACCAGCATTTGAGGTACAAATCCCAGAACAGAACCCACCCCGGCAACAATGCCGTCTGCCACCAGCCCGGTAAGCCAGCCGGCGCAGCCAATAGATTCCATCCACCCGCCCAGAGAACCACATAACGTCTCGGCAGTATCATTCGTCCAGTCCGTAGCGGCTGCACCAACAGTAGACATGGAAATCCAGTAAACCGCAAACATGACAGCCGCAAAAATAGGAAGGGCAAATATCCTGTTCGTGACAATCCGGTCAATTTTGTCGGAAACAGTCAGGCCATGTTTCGACAGCTTTTTATGGACAGCCTTTTCTGCAATACTGTTAATATAAATGTATCTCTGGTTTGTAATAATGCTTTCCGCATCATCATCCAGCTCGGCTTCACACTCCTTGATGTGTTCTTCCAGATGGGCGGTGGTTTCCTGGCTGAAATGCAGTTCCTCCATAACTTTTTCATCCCGTTCAAATACCTTGATGGCATACCAGCGGAGATATTTCCCATCTACCCTCTCAGCAATGGTTTCTTCAATATGGGCAATGGCATGTTCCACGCTTCCGGTGAATACATGGGGCAGTTCCCTGTTTTGCTGTGCCCTTGCCGCTGCAACTGCCTTCTGTGCCGCCTCCAGGCCGCCTTCGCCTTTCAGGGCGCTTATCTCCAACACTTGACATCCCAGGGCTTCCCCTAGTTTTTTCAAGTCTATTTTATCACCGTTTTTCCTCACCAGGTCAATCATGTTTACCGCTACAACAACTGGCAGGCCCAGCTCGATGAGCTGCGTTGTCAGGTAAAGGTTGCGTTCAATATTGGTGCCGTCTACAATATTCAGGATTGCGTCTGGCTTCTCGCTGACAAGGTAATTTCTCGCAACCACTTCTTCCAGGGTATAGGGGGACAGGGAATAGATCCCTGGAAGGTCTTGAATCATAATCTCTTTATTTCCTCTTAACTGCCCTTCCTTTTTTTCTACGGTTACACCGGGCCAGTTTCCCACATACTGGCTGGAACCGGTCAAGGCATTGAATAAGGTGGTTTTGCCGCAGTTGGGATTGCCCGCCAGGGCTATTTTGATCTCCATGATGTAGCTCCCTTCTCGCTCTTTTTTAATTAGCATACGCTAACCTTGCTATACAAGGCCGCGGTTGATCAAAGCTCCCATAGAAGGATTTGACCATTGAAACACCTTCTTAATAGATTTCTATCATTTCTGCGTCAGCTTTGCGCACCGAAAGTTCATAGCCACGGACATTCAGCTCCATAGGGTCTCCCAGAGGGGCCACCTTACGGATATGGAGGTCAACACCCCTGGTAATACCCATATCCATAATCCGCCGCTTGACTGCCCCTTCGCCGTGGAGCCTGACCACTGTAACAGTGTCGCCGACCTTTGCATCTTTCAAAGTTTTCATACTGCTGTCCTCCCTTAGAGCCTGTTTAGGATCTCAACGTGTGCGGGGAGATTCTAAACAGGCTCTTAAATTATAATCCGGTTTGCCAAGGTTTTATCCAGTGCAACCCGGCTGTCCTTTACCTGAAGGATCAGACTGCCCGCCAATTCGTTGATGACAGTAGCCTGACCATCTGCCACAAAGCCCAGCTCCGCCAGATGCTGGCGTACTTCGTCCTTTCCCGTGATCTTTTGGATCGTTACTGTTTCTCCTGCTTTCGCCATGGACAGAGGCATCATATTCTGTCACTCCTTTTGTTAGCAACAGCTAACCATTTCTCATTTAAATAAGGACTTAGCTTGTGCTAACTCCTTTAACGACTATTAGTTTACCTTAGCTAACTCAATTTGTCAATAGGTTTTTAAAGATTTTCCCAAGCGGTTCACAGTTTCGGCGGTTTAGACAAAATGGTTGAAGGGAGAGGCCCTTTTTGGGGAAATTTCTGTTTTGCCAAAGAGTTTGATTGTATGGACAGTTATTTGGAATACATACGGTTCTGTAAAATGCAGAATTTGAAGCTTCCCGATAAAACAAATATATTGCCTGCCGTTCCTGTAGAAATAAACATTCATTTCCTTGCCGCAGTTTGCAAATACCTTGTCAATAACCAATTCAGGCTTTACAGAGGAAAACTCAAGCGTTTCCAGTCCCTTATGCCGCTGGATTGTTGTAATAAACGCAAAATTGGGAACTTCCCTGTCATCTTTGGGATTATCAAAATACGCAATACAGGCTTCTTCCCCTGTCTGAACCAGCCTGTCAAGGCGCTTTTCCGCCGTATAATGTGGAGCTAACCGGGCTGTAAGGCAGCACGCTGTAAGCAGCATTACTATTGTACAGACAAAAGCCCCTATTATCACAGCGATATAGGGAAAGAAATAGATAAACCTCGCAATAAGCATAACAGCCAGAATAATCGAAATTATTCCAAAAGAAACTATAACATATGGTTTGAACTTATTCATTTCATATTTCCTGTTTTTCGTTGTAAAAAGTCGAATTTTGTGTTATACTTCTGATGTGGCGCTGCCAAAAACGGTAGGCGGTTGGCTCCCGGCAGGGGGCCGTTCCCCCCATTGGGAATATTTCTTGGCCCCCTTACATATGAAAGGGGGGCTGCCTTATGACAACAAGTGAAGTTTTACAGCTTTGCCTGGTAATCATTGGTATCTGTAATCTGTTCATTCAGATTTACAAAAAGAAATAATCGCCGGCTCTCCTCGCAAAAGAACGGCGATTTATTTCTTTAATTCTTTTAGCAGGGAGCCAACCGTCTGCTGGCAGCGCCCTTTTATGTTTTTATTATATCCAAATTTACCTTTCCTGTCAACTGCTTTTCCCTTGTAAAATGTCGAATCCTGCGGTATAATACATTATGGAGGTAAGCGCC
>CAOJXI010000002.1 GCA_948465665.1 uncultured Clostridia bacterium
AGTTCTTTCATAGCTGTTTCGCTCTCCCTTCCGCTCATTCAATCGAAACCTTGATTCCGCCGGGGGACTTCTGCAAGGCTTCCGCCGGAACCGAAATCTTCTCCATTTCGCCGGGGGCCAGGTGGAGCCGTTTCAGCCGGAGCAGCTCATCGCCTGTCTCCAAGGCGGTGACAACAATGGCCTTGTTTTCCATCGGGGCTGCCACCCGGAAGAAAATTTCCACCGGCTTCTGGGCGGGCAGATGGATTTTCTGGGGAACCGTATAGTTGACGGCATTTCCGGCGGTAACGGCAAGCTCGCCTTGGGACTGCCTGCCGCCCTTGACGTATTCCGCCGCGCAGCGTCCTGCCCTCTGGCTTTCCGCTGTCACATAGTCTACCAGATCATGGACGTGGACAGTATTTCCAGATGCAAAGATACCTTCAATAGATGTTTCCATGTTTTCATATACAATAGGGCCTTTGGTGCGGGGGTCTAGGGCAATACCGGCGGATTTTGCCACCTCGTTTTCAGGGATCAGCCCCACCGACAGGAGGACAGTATCACAGTCAAAGGTGATTTCAGTGCCGGGGATGGGATTGCGCTTTTCGTCTACCTTGGAGATGGTGACACTTTCCACCCTGGGGCTTCCGGTGATTCTGGTGATGGTGTGGGATAAGTAAAGGGGAATGTCAAAGTCGTGGAGGCACTGCACCACATTCCGGTTCAGGCCGTTGGAATAGGGCATAAGCTCCACACAGGCCAGCACCTTGGCCCCTTCCAGGGAAAGACGCCGGGCCATAATCAAGCCAATGTCCCCGGAGCCGAGGATTACCGCCCGCTTGCCCACCAGATAGCCCTCCATGTTCAGGTAACGCTGAGCCGTTCCGGCGGTGAATACCCCCGCAGGGCGTTCACCGGGTATCCCGATGGCCCCTCTGGTGCGTTCCCGGCAGCCCATTGCCAGGACAATGGCCTTGGCTTTGATCTGCTGGTAGCCCTTTTGGGTGTTGACAGCATAGATGGTCTTATCCTCGGTGATATCAAGAACCATGGTATCGGTCATAACCTCAATATTGCCCTCTTTGACCTGTTCCGAAAAGCGCTGGGCGTATTCCGGGCCGGTCAGCTCTTCCTTGAAGTAATGGAGCCCAAAGCCATTGTGGATGCACTGGTTTAAAATGCCTCCCAGCTCCTTGTCCCGCTCCAGAATCAAGACTCTGCCTGCGCCGTCCTTGGCGGCTTCTACTGCCGCAGCCATACCCGCCGGGCCTCCGCCGATTACCGCTAAATCATAGATACAATCCATTACAGCTCGCCTCCCTTGGTTTCTGCCAGAAGGATATAGCTTCCGGTCTTGTCCTTCTCAATGTCCATATAATTCAGATTTAATTCACGGGCGATGATTTCCTGTACCCTTGGGCCGCAGAACCCGCCCTGGCAGCGTCCCAGGCCGCACCCGCAGCGGCGTTTTACGCCGTCGATGGTGTGAGGGGGCAGGGGGCGATGGAGCGCGTCCACAATTTCCCCTTCGGTGATGGTTTCGCAGCGGCAGATGACCCGGCCATAGAGGGGATTCTTTTTGACCATCTCCGCCCGCTCCTCATGGCTGAGGGTGTGGAAGATAACCGCTTCCCGGCGGTCTATGCAGTTTTCCTTTTTGGGGAAGGTGTAGCCGCTTTCCGCCAGGATGCGGGGCATATCCTCGCCGATGGCCGGGGCGCTGGTCAGGCCGGGGGATTTGATGCCCGCCAGGTTGAAGAAGCCGGGAACACCGTCAACCGGCCCAATGATGAAGTCATCTATTTCAGTAGCAGCACGTACCCCAGCGAAATTGCGGATTGCTTCACGCAGGTTAAAGGCCGAGGTGGAGCGCATAGCCTGGTTGACCACAAACTGTAAGCCTTCCCGGTCGGTAGAGCAGTCGTCAGGGGAAGATACGTCCACAGCGTCGGGGCCGACAATTAAGTTCCCGTCAACAGTGGGGGATACCAGAACGCCTTTTCCCACCTTGGAGGGGCACTGGAAGATAACCGAATGGACAACCTGTCCCTGGTTTTTGTCCAAAACATAGTATTGCCCTTTGTTGGGATGGATTGTAAAGGAATGGGGAGCTGCCATGTCGTTGATTTGGTCGGAATGGGTTCCGGCGGCATTGATGACAACGCGGGTTTCAAAGGTTTCCCCGTCTGCCGTGACGCGGAAGCCGTTTTCTGTCTTTTCAATCGCTGTGACAGGGTGGTCGAAGAAGAATTCCGAACCGTTTTCACAGGCGTTTTCCGCCATGGCGATGGTGAACTTCCAGGGGCTTACGATTGCCCCGGTGGGGGCATAGAGGGCAGAGGTAATTTTATCGCTGAGAGCGGGTTCCATTTTAAGGGTTTCCTCTTTGGAGAGGATGCGGAGCCCCTCCACGCCGTTGGCGACGCCACGGTCATAGAGCTTTTGGACGGTTTTATCCTCCTCCGGGGAAAATGCCAGCACAAAGGAACCAATCTGCTGAAAGGGGACTGACAGCTTTTCGCAGAGCTCCGGGTAAAGCTGGGAGCCGCGGACGTTGTACTTAGCCATCAAAGTACCGGGGAGGGGATCATATCCCGCGTGGACAATGGCGCTGTTGGCGCGGGTAGAACCCATGGAAACATCATTTTCCTTTTCCAGAACTGCCAGCTTCATCTGATAGCGGGAAAGGTACGCCGCCACAGAGCAGCCCACAACCCCCGCGCCGACAATTACCACATCATACATGGCGCAATCTCTCCTTTTTTGTCTGCCGTCCGCCGAAAGTAAAATAAAAGTCCGGCACAAACATAAGCCTGTCGGGATATGGTATCCTCAGACTTTATCACTGTTTGTGCCGGCTCTCAATTCTCTGGCAAACGTCTTATGAACTTGTTATTGAAAGTATAGCATAGATAGCGGGAAAATACAATAGATTTTAGGAAATCTTTTGGAGACGTGTCGGATTTTCAATTGTGGATTAATTATCATCAGCACCATCCATATGTGCTAATGCAAAAGTAATACATTGATTAATAAACTCATTGCGGGAAATATCCGCAGCGGCCGCTTGTTGGTCTACTTTCTCTAATAAGTCAATGGGTATTCTCATAGAAATAATTTCTTTTTCTGGTTTTCTTGGTAAAAATTTTTCCAATATATCACCTGCTTCCCTTGACTATTGTATTCTATTTTGTTATAATATTAAATATTCTAAAAATGATATATAAAAACAATATTAAAATAAATTATAAAAAAGAGGTACAGGGATGAGAAAGGAAAATAAGATAGCAGCCACAATCCAAATTACGGGTTTCTTTATTATTCAAATAGGCTTTATGGCCTCTTTTTTCTTGGGAAAGCAAATTCCCACTATAACAATCCATTATGAGTATGTTGAAGAAAGTTATAATTGGGCGTTGGCTATTGGAGGGTCGGTTGGAAGTTTTTTAACGGGACTTCTGTTTCTAGGATTTTCTGAGCTTATTGAGTTATTGTCTGAAATTGAAAAATCCTTATATACTGCTGCAATTGGTATTTCTTTTGTTACTTTTATTATTAGAGAAAAGCAGTCTGCTCAACAGAATCTTTAATTTTTCTATATCAAAAAGTAATCCCTACCTTAGCAGATTACTGCCTGCTGAGGTAGGGATTTTTATAAAAATCCTTTTGGTCTTCTTTACACTTGTTAATTATTGATTGCAGGTGTATGATAAAGCCATACTAAATAATTCCATAAAAAGGGTGCATCAACCATGAACAATCGAGAATTTGCAAAGAAGCTAATAGACCAGATACCAGAAAACCGTCTTTTTTATGTTATTTCCTATTTGCAGGGGGCAGCGATCCCGGATGAAACGCCAAACGCCGGCACACTGGAGGCGATAGAAGAATTGGACAACGGCGGCGGGTATAGGTTCAGCGGCTCTACAAAGAATCTTTTTAATGAATTGATGGAGTGCTGATTATAAGTTTATATCAAAGCGAGGATATACTCCTTTTCCGAGTTTATCTTTTCATTCCCACTCAAAGTTATCAATTCCTGCGCCAAGTTCAAAATGGTACTTTACCAGCCCCAAATCAGCCCCGGTAAAAATACCGTTATTGCAGGTGATGGACACTTTCTTTCCATGGCCTTTGATAAAAAACGCCTGTTTGTTCAATGCGGTAGGCGCAAGAAGGGCAGCTTTGACCCCTTCCAAGAACCAAACGGGAGGCTCGCTCTCAAAGGAACTGACTTCCCGGGGGTTTTTACTTTTGTGGGGCGTTCCCTGTGCTGCCCCATATCCAACAGCAACAATTCCAATGATTTTATTGCCATTCGCCTTTTTGGTTATACCTTTCCGGTTAAAGGTTCCGCCGACCCACCAGGTATTAAGCCCCAGCGTTTGCGCATAGAGCATTAAATCCGCGCTGCTGTAACCAAGATGCTCTCCCAGCTCCGGGGTATCCGGCCCCGCAAGAATAAAATAATTTTTGACGCCTTTGGCAAGGATCAGTTTAACGACTGGCCCAAAGGCGCTTCCATCATTTGTAATCAATTTGATTGCCAGCCCGTATTTTTGGTTGTGTTCCAATATATGGGCGTTTAGTTTTGAAATCAGTTTTTCCGGTATAGGCGCGTCTGTGTATTTGCGAACTGTATGCCTTGCCTGCATTGCTTCTTCTAGTGTCATGATACAGCCTCCATTTTTATTCCTTACAACCGAAAAAATAATCAAGTGAATGAATCAGCAGTTTGCGTTTATACAATTCCTGGATCTGTTCCAGAGACATCCATTCCGCCTGTTCAACTTCTTTGGTAGTTGCCTGTTCCAATGGAATATCGCCGTCATAAGGAAAAAACCAGCCATCAAGAATATAACTGTACTGCTTCCTGATTTCGGTAAACATCAGCCTGCCTTCGGCTTCGTTTTCCCATAAAAGGGGGAAAGAATTCCTGTCTGCGGAACGCTGGGCAATTAAATACTGTCCGTTGCTGTTGCGTATCCAGGCGCGGACTGCTAAATGATAACAGCCGTCGGGAACCTTTTCTCCCCGGATATGGTCTTTTCCGATCCGTTCCTTCTTTTCGTTGTATAAGTCCCATAATTCCATGCTGGCTGGCTCCTTTTTACGTTTTTTAAATCAACCTGCAATCCGGGAAATATATTCATCCTCTTTCTTTTTATCATGTATCATCCTGCATAAGCACAGATACATTCCGCCAGAGAGCCGACAGCAGAATCCGGCACTTTGTAGGGCTTGTCTTTTCGGGGATCGTCGCTGTAGCGGATGGGCCTGAGCCGTACCCCCAAGGCGCTCTCTACCTTATCTTTAACTGCCTCCATAAACCTCAAGGCTGCTTCCTCTTTGTCAAAAAGTATGATTCTTCCATCTAAAAGGGCTTCCCGCAGGTAAATAATACCCCTTTTTCCATCAACAATCTGAATCGCCCACATAGTATCGCCTCTTCCATTTATATTCCATTTATGTGAATTAGTTTTCCGTTTCCCAGTTTTTTGCCCGCTCTACTGCCTTGTTCCAGCCCCGGATCAGCTTCTGGCGCTGTTCCTCTCCTATAAGGGGAATATAGGCCCGGTCTAAAGTCCAGCCCTGGCGGATTTCTTCCTCGTCCTTCCACATTCCAACGTCCAATCCTGCCAATAAAGCAGCCCCCAGGGCAGTCGTTTCCCGTATTTTGGGGCGGCGGACTTCACAGCCCAGAATGTCAGCCTGGAACTGCATCAAAAAGTTGTTGGCGCTGGCGCCGCCATCTACCCGGAGATAATCCAAAGGGATCCCAGTGTCCGACTGGATAGCTTCCAGCAAATCCCTCGACTGATAGGCGATGGATTCCAGGCAGGCCCGGATAATGTGGTTTTTATTGCTGCCCCGGCTCAAACCCACCAGTGCGCCCCTGGCATACATATCCCAATGGGGAGCGCCCAGCCCTGTAAATGCAGGCACCATGTAAACCCCGCCGCTGTCGGATACCTTTCGGGCAAAATACTCGCTGTCTGAAGACTCGGTGATAAGATGCAGCTCATCCCGCAGCCATTGAACCACTGCCCCCGCTGTGAATACGCTCCCTTCCAGGGCGTAGTGGATATTTCCCTTTTGAGAGGCGGCAATGGTAGAGAGCATCCCGTTTTTGCTTTGGCAGATTTTATCCCCTGTGTTCATCAACAGGAAACAGCCTGTTCCATAGGTGTTTTTCGCGCTTCCCCGGTCAAAACACGTCTGGCCATAAAGGGCAGCCTGCTGGTCGCCTGCCACGCCGCTGATGGGGATTTCCGTCCCAGACAAGTTCAGGGAACCGAAATACCCGCTGGACGGCCTTGTCTCCGGCAGCATGGAGCGGGGGATCTTCAGCAGTTCCAGCAGTTTTTGATCCCATTCCAAGGTTTTAATATTAAAAAGCATGGTGCGGGAAGCATTGGTGTAATCAGTAGCATGGATTTTCCCGCCGGTAAGTTTCCAGATAAGCCAGGTATCGACAGTCCCAAACAAAAGCTCTCCAGCCTCTGCCTTCTGGCGCACCCCTGGAACTTGGTCTAAAATCCAGGCGATTTTCGTCGCGGAGAAGTAAGCGTCAATAACCAGACCTGTAGTTTCCCGGATGTACGGCTCCCATCCATCGGCCTTTAACCTTTCACAAATGGCGGAGGTTCGGCGGCACTGCCAAACAATAGCATTATAAACCGGCTCGCCGGTATTTTTATCCCAGACAATAGTTGTTTCCCGCTGGTTGGTGATGCCAATAGCTGCAATTTCCGAAGGGGAAACCCCGCTCTTGGCTACAACTTCCATCAATACCCCATACTGGGAGGAGTAAATCTCCATAGGATCCTGCTCCACATAGCCGGACTGTGGGTATATCTGGCGGAACTCCTTCTGGGCAACTGCCATAATCTCCTGCTGCCGGTTAAAAAGGATAGCGCGGGAACTGGTGGTTCCCTGATCTAAGGCTATCAAATATTGTTTTGTCATACTGCCCGCTCCTTTTATTTATTGTCTTAATCACATAAACCATACTTGGGGTTTTGTAGAGGATATTGCTGCCGCCCCGCAGTCCAAAGCAGTAAGAACGTCCTCTTTATCGGTAATCAGCCCGCTGGCAATTACCGGCACGTCTACCGCCTCGCATACGCTGCGCAAAATTTTAGGCAGCACCGCTGGAAGAACCTCCACATAGTCCGCCTGCCCAACGATAAGCTGTTTTTGCACATTTTCAAAGGCAATGGAATCAATTAGGAAAAAACGTTGGACGGCAGTCAGCCCTAATTCCTTAGCGCGGCGGATCAGCGCCGGCTTGGTGGATAAAATGCCGTCCGCCTGCGTATACTGTCGGATAAAGGAAACTGAAATTTCCCGCAGGGCAAGGCCGTCTATGAATTCCATATGCACAAAGGCAAGCTTCCCAGCCTTCTTGACAAGTTCCACCAGGCCGCTGATGGTGCAGATATTCCCAAACAGCAAAAACACAGCAGCGCAGTCAGAAGTCAGACAAATTTTCAACTGCTCCTCATCTTTTACTGCGGCAATAATAGGGGAACGGTCAAATGCTTGGGATAATGTAAAATGAGTTCCATCGGTCATATGCTTTCTCCTTTTTCCGTTTGCCTGTTTATGACGCTTTTTTTTAACTGAAAAAATTATACCACACTTTTCTGGCTCCTTCTATATCGTTTTGTAAATTCTGTCTAAATCGTGTAGGAAATACAAAAAAACAGGATTGACAAATAGCCGGATAAATATTAAAGTTAATACACAAACCTTTTATTTAATATAAAATGTTTGGCTGTCTATACGTTTTGCCGCCTGTTTGGGCGAATCTGTTATCTGTTATCTATCACCTGCAGCGATATTGCTGTAATATCTGTTTTCCGGTTCCGTTCGCGCGGTTATGCTGGGCAAAGACAGCAGGTTGCAAAGTCGTCTGATGAAATGCCTGCGGAATGTACAAGAGAGTACCCTATCCTATATTGTAAAGGAGAATCCACTATGGGACAAGCACAGCGCTACTATAAAAATTTTTGCCGGGAAACTTTTGATGAAAACGGCGTCCTGTCCGGCTTTGAAGCCGTCTATGAGGAAAATTTTAATTTTGCCTATGATGTAGTAGATAAAATTGCCGAGATGGAACCAGATCGCCGCGCTATGGTTTGGTGCAACGAAGAAGGGGAAGAACGCACCTTTACTTTTGGCGAAATCAGCCGTTACAGCAATATGGCTGCAAATCTTTTCACTGCCTGTGGCATTAAAAAAGGCGACCGGGTTATGCTTATTCTTAAAAGGCATTACCAGTTTTGGTTCGCCATCCTGGGCCTGCACAAAATCGGGGCGATTGCTGTGCCCGCTACGCATCTGCTTACTGCTAAAGATTTGGTATACCGCTTTCAGGCTGCTGGAATCTCTGCCGTTGTCTGCACAGGGGAAGGGGAAGTCTCCAGCCATGTAGAAGACGCTATGGAATCCTATGAGGGGATTCAGAACCGTTTCCTGGTAAGGGAATGTGGGGAGCGGGAAGGGTGGATTTCCTTTGACCGTGAAATAGAAAAATATCCAGCTTCTTTTGAACGGAGGAATTTCCCAGCGAGTGAATTGATGCTTCTCTATTTTACTTCCGGGACAACAGGGTATCCCAAAATGGTCTGCCATAACTATCTTTATCCCCTTGCCCACATTGTCACTGCCAAACACTGGCATAATGTCCAGCCAGATGGGCTTCACCTGACCGTTTCCGAAACCGGATGGGCCAAGTCTGTTTGGGGGAAAATTTACGGGCAGTGGTTTTTGGGGGCTGGTATCTTTGTATACGATTTCGATAAATTTATCCCGTCTCATCTACTAGAACGGATTCAAAAATACAAAGTGACAACCTTCTGCGCCCCGCCGACAATTTACCGTTTTTTGATAAAAGAAGGGCTGGAGCATTTTGATCTTTCTTCCCTGCAATACGTTACTACTGCCGGGGAAGCCCTTAACCCGGAAGTATTCCGTAAATTCCAGGAGTATACCGGACTGATGATTATGGAAGCGTTTGGACAGACTGAAACGACTGCCCTGACAGCCAATTACGTGGGTACAAAAACCAAGGTCGGCTCCTTGGGAAAAGCTTCCCCCATGTACGATCTGGATGTGGTGGATGAAAACGGGAATCCTGTTCCAAACGGGACTGTGGGGGAGCTGGTTGTCCATACACGCGGGGAAAAGCAGTTGGGAATGTTTGTCGGCTATTATGAAGGGCCTGAAAAAACGGAAGAAGTGTGGAAAAACGGCGTTTACCATACCCTTGATACCGTTTGGAGGGATGACGACGGGTTCTTTTGGTATGTAGGGCGGATGGACGATGTGATCAAGGCTTCCGGCTACCGTATCGGCCCCTTTGAGATTGAAAGCGTTTTGATGGAACTGCCTTATATTTTGGAATGTGGTGTAACCGGTGCGCCTGATCCTGTCCGGGGTGTTGTGGTCAAGGCCAGTATTGTACTGACCAAGGGTACAGAACCTTCTGACGCCCTTGTGAAAGAAATTCAGGACTATGTAAAGAAACAGACAGCCCCTTATAAATACCCCCGTATTGTGGAATTTGTGGACGAGCTTCCCAAGACCATCAGCGGGAAAATACGCCGGGTAGAGCTGCGGAAAACGCTGCCAGAGGCACGGGAAGCCCAAGAATAAGTAAGGACCAGAGCCGCAAGGGTAATCTTTGCGACTCTGATTTCTATGCCGGACGGGGGAAGCTATGGCGGCAGAGGTAAAAAGAAACGCTTGTGTGAATCCGCTGTGTTCTACATAGGAATTTGCCATAGGATGCTGTCCAAAGAAGGGGGATAGTCATTTGAAATACAATCTGGATAAGCAGGTTGAAAATGTGAAAAAGAATTACATTTCTTTGTTTGATAAATTGAAAGCGAAGATTGCGAATCAATGGATATCATGAAATATATTAAAAAGTGAAGGGGATTTTTTATGCTGAGACTACGGCCTTACAAGGCGTGCGACGCGGATGTTATCACAAAATGGCTCAAAAGTGAATACGCCCTCCGCCAGTGGAGCGCAGACCGCTATGAAAAATATCCTATCACCTCCGACGATATGAATGCCTACTATGACAGGGATAAGGACAGCGGGAAAATTTGGGGCATGACTGCCTTTGACGATACAGGGGTAATCGGGCATTTTACCATGCGCTTTCCCAATGAAAACAACCTCGGCGAAATACGGCTGGGGTTTGTCATTGTGGACAGCCAAAAGCGGGGGAAAGGCTATGGGAAGGAAATGCTTTCCCTTGCCGTTCGATATGCCTTTGAGATTCTTAGGGTTGACAAAGTATCGCTGGGGGTTTTTGAAAACAACCAAGCCGCTATACGGTGCTATGAATCCTGCGGGTTTCAAAGGGTTTCATTGCCGGAGCCGGAAAGCTACCGCTGTATGGGGGAAGTGTGGAATTGTATTGAAATGGAGCTGGTCAAATAATCCACATCCATGAAAATAGGATTGAAAGAAACGTCAATTTATGGTATGATAAAGTGTAATATGCTGACTGGGGGGAGAATTTTGCCAATTAATATTCACCAGGAAGTACCGCAGCAGGTTATGGAGGAACAAAAGGCAACCGCCCAAGCCCTCCAGCCCCGTTTAAAAAAACGGTTTGGACATAACCCGCTGGCGATGGTACATACCTTTGGATGCCAGCAGAATGTGGCGGACAGCGAAAAACTAAAGGGGATTCTCGCCCAAATGGGCTTTTCTTTTACCGATTCCCCGGAAAAGGCGGATTTGATTCTTTTCAATACCTGCGCCATCCGGGAAAACGCTGAAACAAAGGTATTCGGCAACATCGGGAACCTGAAGCAGCTCAAAGCCGCCAAGCCTTCCATGCTGATTGGCGTCTGCGGCTGTATGACGGAACAGCCCCATGTTGTGGAAAAACTGAAAAAAAGCTATCCTTATGTGGGGTTTGTCTTTGGCTCCCACTCCGCTTATCTTCTGCCGTCCCTGCTGCAAAGCTGCCTGGATGAAGGAAAACGCATTTTCCAGGTTGCGCCGGACGACGGCTGTGTTGCGGAGGGAGTCCCAGTTGTGCGGGAGGACGGGGTAAAGGCATGGCTTCCCATTATGTATGGCTGCGATAACTTTTGTTCGTACTGCGTTGTGCCCTATGTGCGGGGGAGGGAAAGGAGCCGCCGCCCGGAACGGATCTTGGAGGAATTCAAAGAACTGGTTCAGTCCGGCCACAAGGATATTACCCTTTTGGGGCAAAACGTTAATTCTTATGGAAAAGGCTTGGAAGAACCTACAGACTTTTCAGCCCTGCTGGGACAGCTAAATGCTGTCCCAGGTGATTTCCGCATCCGGTTTATGACCTCCCACCCAAAGGACTGTACCCATCGTCTGATTGATACCATTGCCCGCTGTGAAAAAGTCTGCAACCATATCCATCTGCCGGTTCAATGCGGCAGCAGCCGGGTTTTAAAGGAAATGAACCGCCATTATGACAGGGAAGGTTATCTGGAGCTTGTCAATTACGCACGTGAGAAAATTCCAGACGTTACCTTTACCAGCGATATTATTGTCGGCTTTCCGGGGGAAACTTATGATGAGTTCCAGGAAACCCTTTCGCTGCTGCGGGAGGTAAAATATATTTCGCTGTATACTTTTATCTTTTCGCCCCGTCCGGGGACAAAGGCAGCGGCGATGCCTGATCCTGTCAGCGGAGAGGAAAAGGGGAAATGGTTCCGGGAACTTCTGGCGCTCCAGGACGAAATCGGCATGGAGCAAATGCAGCCCTATATTGGGCGGACAGTCCGGGTATTGGCGGAAGATTTCGGACATACCGGAGAGGGAATTTTACAGGGAAGGACAGAATCTAATTTGATTACGGAATTTCCTGGCAGCCCGTCCCTTGTGGGGCAGTTTGTAGATATCAAAATCCAGTCCGTAAAAAAATGGGCGCTGTTAGGCCAATTGAGCCAATAAAAAAGACAAAGGAGCATTTAAAATGGATATTATTGAAATGACAAGGGCGCTTGGAAAAGCAATCCAGCAGGATGAACGGTATATCCGCCTTTCTGTTGCGCGCGATAACAATGACAACGACGAAAAACTTCAGGAAATGATTGGGAACTTCAACCTGAAACGGGTTGAAGTCAATCAGGAAGCTGCCCGTCCTGACAAAGACCAGGCAAAATTGGACGCACTGAATGAGAGCATCCGCGCATTATATAAAGAAATTATGGAAAACCCCAACATGGTGGAATTTAATGCCGCCAAAGAAGAGATTGACAGCTTAATGAATTTTGTCAATCAAATTTTAGTTCTCAGTGTCAACGGCCAAGACCCTGACACGGTTGAACAGTCCAGTTGTACCGGAAGCTGTTCCACATGTGCAGGCTGTCATTGACAGTTAAGAAAAAATCTCTTTTTGACCCTTGGCTTCTGATAAAAAAGAGGCCAGGGGTTGGGGTTTTTATTTTAGGAAACATTTGGATGGGAATGGAGGGAAAACCATGGAGCAGAAAGTTTTGGAATCCTTTCCTTTAAAGCTCCTTTCCCAATTTACGGAAATGTGCAGGAATGTTTTAGGGGAGAACCTTACGGGGGTTTATCTTCATGGTTCGGCGGTTATGGGATGCTTCAATCTCCAAAAAAGCGATTTGGATTTGATTATTGTGGTAAATGATACTGTCCCGGACGCGGAAAAACTGGAGTTTATGGAAAAAGCGGTCACGCTGAATAAAGAAGCCCCGTCAATGGGTTTTGAATGGAGCGTCGTTAAAAAAGGATTCTGCAAGCCGTTTGTATATCCGACCCCCTACGAGCTTCATTTTTCCAATTCCCATTTAAACTGGTTTCAGCAAAACCCAACTGACTATATCCAGAAAATGCAGGGAACGGATAAAGACTTAGCCGCGCATTTTACCATTATCAACCATTATGGGAAAACCCTTTTTGGTGAGGAAATCAGGGAAGTTTTTGGCGAAGTTCCTAAAGAAGATTACATCAACAGCATTTGTCTTGATGTTGAAAACGCCTGCACAGATGTTGTATCTAACCCTGTCTATATTATTTTAAACCTGTGCCGCGTGCTGGCATACTTGCAGGGCGGATTGGTTTTATCCAAAAAAGCGGGCGGCCAGTGGGGGATGGACAACCTTTCGGCAACATACCGCCCGCTGATCCAAAACGCGCTTGCCGCCTATACAGGCAGTGGGGAATTTTTATCTCCTCCTGAAAATGCCCAGGCGTTTGCAGGGGACATGGCTGCAAAAATTGAAAGACTGAAATAAATCGAAGTCTGTGGAGGAAAAGATGGACATTACTTTTAAGACAGAGGATGGAAGGTTTAATTACAGGGCCTGCGCCATTATCTTAAATGGCAGTAAAATCCTGGCCATGCACGATGAACGCTCTCCTTATTTTTATCTTCCAGGCGGACGGGTTTCCCTGCATGAAACAGCGGAACAGGCAGTCCTTCGGGAATTAAAGGAAGAATTGTGCATTGACGCGGAAATCATCCGCCCATTGTGGCTTAACCAGAGTTTCTTTACAGAAGTTGTCAGCCAGGAGCGTTTTCACGAAATATGCCTTTACTTTTTAATAGATGCCAGCAAAACCGGATTGTTTTCAAAAGGGGAATCCTTTACCCTTTATGAAGGGAAACATACAAACAAATTTGAATGGCTGGAAATAGGGCGCCTGCAGGATGAATATTTTTATCCGAATTTCTTAAAGGAAAAAATTTTCCATTTGCCGGAACACCCGGAATTGCAGGCAGAGTTTGAATAACGTGAGTTCGACGAAATTTCATGGCTTCCGGTTTTAGGTACGCCATCGTCGCAAACCGTTGGTTTGCGACGATGGCTGCAAGAGGAATCTTGGAGGTTTTGTCCAACTCTGCGGAGTTGGACGAAAAGGAAGAAAGCCCGCCATAATGGGGATGCCCCAACGAAGCTGGTTTCAATCCCAATCTGATACCACCCCCTGAGCAATTCTCCAGCGGGCTTTATTTTAAATACTGACGAAGTGGTTAGTTATCAGTCTCTTAGAGCCTGTTTAGGATCTCAACATGTGCGGATTAGCGAGCGGATTTTTTGCCCGGCAAGGCAAAAAACCGCAGCAATCCTGACGGATTGCAAGGGTTTTTAACGCAGTCTGGGCGGAAAATCCGCCGCTAAGACGTGCGCGGGGAGATTCTAAACAGGCTCTTAGGCAAGGTTTACCTTGGCTTCAAGCTTGCTGGGGTATTTCGCGCCTGCGGGCGCGACCAGGGGGCTTTTGAGGAAAGCCCCCTGGACCCGAAACCTTTTTAATCCGCCGTAGCCTATACTCGTCTTAGCTTATCCCCGCAAATATGCTTTATCGAACTCACGTTGAATAAAGTACAATGATAAAATAACGCAGACCTGGCGTTAAGAGCCTAAACAGGCTCTAAGCTTTCCAAACAGGTCAAAACGAAGGAGGTTCACTGTGTCCATTCCATCTTCTGAAAATCTTTCCCCTATGATGCGGCAGTATTTTGCTGTCAAAGAGCAGTATGCAGACTGCATCCTGTTTTTTCGGCTCGGCGACTTTTATGAAATGTTTTTCGACGACGCGAAACGGGTTTCCAATGAACTGGAATTAACGCTGACTGGCCGGGACTGCGGTTTAAAAGAACGCGCCCCTATGTGCGGCGTGCCATATCACAGTGCAGAATCTTATATTTCCCGCCTTATCAAAAAGGGGTATAAAGTTGCTATCTGTGAACAGATGGAGGATCCCGCCACAACGAAAGGGATGGTGCGCCGGGAGGTGATACGGGTTGTAACCCCTGGTACAGTTGTTGAAAGCGCCATGCTGGACGAAGGCAGCAATAATTTTATTGCCAGTATTTACGCGGCAGAAAATGGGATTGGCTTTGCTTTTTCGGATATTACCACAGGCGAGGTTTACCTTTGCGATTTGGCAGCCGGGGCAGAGGACAGGTTAAAAAATGAACTGGGGAAAATTGCCCCGTCAGAGGTCATTTTTAATGCGGATTTTACCAAATATACAGAGCTTGGGGCATTTTTAAAAGACCGCCTGCATTGTACCGCTGATTTGATAGAGGACAGCGCTTTTGCATACAATGCCGCCTGCCAGCTCCTATGCCGCCATTTCAAGGCGGATTCAATCGGGGAAATGGGTTTGTCCGATCTGCTTTACGGCGTTCCGGCGGCAGCGGCGCTTTTGGGGTATGTGCAGAAAACCCATGAAGCAGCCGCCAGCCGAATTGTTTCGCTCAACCGGTATTCTGACGCTCAATTTATGAACCTGGATTTAAATTCCCGCCGGAACTTGGAATTGACGGAAACCATGCGCAGCCGGGAAAGGCATGGAACCCTTTTATGGGTAATTGATAAAACCAAAACTGCTATGGGCAAGCGGCTTCTCCGCAGCTATGTAGAGCAGCCCCTGATTAATCCAACTGCCATTAACAAGCGCTTAAACGCAGTGACAGAGCTGTTTGGGGAAACGATGGTACGGGAAGAAATCCGGGAACTGCTGGCGAAAATTCCAGACTTGGAACGGCTGATGACCCGTGTCATTTACGGGAATATAGGGCCAAGGGAATTAAAAGCCCTGGAGGGAGGGCTTAGGCTTCTTCCTCTTTTGAAGGAGAAAACTGCTGGTTTGAAAAGTATCTTCTTAAAAGAAACCCATCGTCAGATAGACACTTTAACGGATGTGGCGGACTGTATTTCCTGCGCCATACGGGAGGATCCGCCTGCCTTGCTGCGGGAGGGCAATATCATACGCCAGGGGTTCAGCCAGGAATTGGATGAGCTCAGGGATATCCTTTCAAACGCGAAGAAGTATATTGCAGGGATTGAAGCAGCGGAACGGGAAAAAACCGGTATCAAAAACCTGCGCATCAGCTATAACAAGGTATTTGGCTACTTTATTGAAGTGACAAAGTCCTATACTGCCCAAGTGCCGGAAACCTACATCCGCAAGCAGACCCTGACCAACTGTGAACGGTACATAACCCCGGAACTCAAAACCATTGAGGAAAAAATCCTGGGGGCAGGGGAGAAAATTGCTGCCCTGGAGGTTCATCTGTATGAACAGGTTCGTTCCATGGTTGCCGGTCAGGTAAACCGTATGCAGGAGACCTCTTCCGCTGTTTCACGGTTAGACGTATATGCCAATCTCGCCCATGTGGCTGTTGAAAATAATTACTGCTGCCCAACAGTAGATTTTTCCGGGGAAATCGACATTGACGAGGGCCGCCATCCCGTTGTAGAAAAACTGCTGGAAGGCGGGTTTGTCTCCAACAATACTTTCCTGAATAAAGATTCAGACCGGGTTGCCATTATTACCGGCCCCAATATGGCTGGAAAATCTACCTTTATGCGGCAGACCGCCTTAATTGTCCTGATGGCGCAGATGGGTTCCTATGTGCCTGCCAGCCGTGCCCATATTGGGACAGTAGACGGGATTTATACTAGGGTTGGAGCTGCGGACGACCTGGCTTCAGGGCAGTCTACTTTTATGGTGGAAATGAATGAAGTTTCCTATATCCTGAAAAACGCCACTTCTGACAGCCTTCTGATTCTGGACGAAATCGGAAGGGGAACCTCTACCTTTGACGGGATGAGCATTGCAAGGGCGGTTGTTGAACATATTGCCGATAAGAAAAAACTGGGGTGCAAAGCGCTTTTCGCTACACACTACCACGAACTTACTGAACTGGAAAACCGGGTAGAGGGGATTAAAAATTATAATGTCGCTGTTATCAAAAAGGGATATGATATTACCTTTTTGCGGCGCATCATTCCGGGAGGAGCGGATGACAGCTACGGCATTGAGGTTTCCAGGCTGGCGGGAATCCCGGAAAGCATCCTGAAACGCGCCCATGCTATTTTGGACGATTTGGAACAGGGAAGGGCTGTTGAGCTCCCTAAAAAGCCAAAGCCGCAGGAAACAATTATGGACGGGCAGCTTACTTTAACCACTGCTGCCGACCATCCTGTAATTTCCCGTATCAGGGCGATTAATTTCGACCAAATAACTCCCCTCCAAGCGTTAAACTTACTATATGAACTGAAATCCCTGGCAGATAATGGAAAATAATATTATGATAATACATATGGCAGCGTACAAAATATTAGATTGGTATCCGGGTCTTGACCATGGCAGAAAGGAAGGAACGGTATGCAGCAAAAGCCTTCGCCCATTCGGGTGCTGGATAAGGAAACGGCAGAATTGATTGCAGCAGGGGAAGTTGTGGAACGTCCTGCTTCCATTGTAAAAGAATTACTGGAAAATTCAGTGGATTCTGGGGCGGATGCAATTACCCTTGAAATTCGTAATGGCGGCGTTACCTTTATTCGTGTTTCGGACAACGGGTGCGGCATCCATCGTGCCGATGTGCCGACAGCCTTTCTCCGCCATGCTACCAGCAAAATTTCCCAAAAGGCAGATTTGCAGTCCATCCTCACATATGGATTCCGGGGAGAGGCTTTGGCGGCAGTTGCGGCAGTTGCCAAAGTGGAGGTTTTGACCAGGGCAGAGGACGAGCTTTCCGGCACGCATTACTGTATTGAGGGAGGTTCTCCCATCTGTTGTGAAGACGCGGGGTGTCCTCAAGGAACTTCGATTACTGTCCGCGACCTGTTCTATAATACCCCAGCCCGTATGAAATTCCTCAAACGGGATTCTGTTGAAACCTCTGCTGTCAGCGCTGTGATAGAAAGGGCTGCTGTTTCAAATCCCAAAATCGCTATGAAATTTATTGTAAATGGGAATGTGCGGCTCCATACCCCTGGGGACGGAAAACCTCTGTCTGCCATCCATATGGTGTTTGGGAAGGATTTTTCCGGCGCTCTGCTCCCAGCGGAAAACCGGAACGGGGGAGTAATGGTAAGCGGATTTATTATCCGCCCGGAAGCTGCCCGTTCCAACCGGTCTATGCAGTATTTTTTTGTCAACGGACGTTATATCCGCTCTAAAATATGCTCCGCTGCATTGGATGAAGGATATAAGGGAAGCGTTATGGCGGGCAGGTTCGCGGCCTGCGTGCTCAATGTGGAGGTTGACCCATCACAGGTAGATGTAAATGTCCATCCAGCTAAAATCGAAGTCAAATTTTCCGATGAAAAGGCAGTATATGACGCAGTTTACTTTGCGGTACGGTCAGTTCTGCATAAAAATGACCTCAGCCCCCAACTGCAAATGAAAGGCATGGATTTCCATAAGCAAACGTCTTTTGATTACCGCAGTTCCGCCCCTGCCAGTCCAGCCGGCTATGAGGCAAAAGAAAAGCCCCTTCGGATGAGCGCTCAGGAATACCGCGCCGCAGTGCAGGGGAAAAATTTGCCCGAACCTCCCCCTGCCGGAGAATTTCCAAATCTCCCGCCAAAACCGAAACAGCCGCCAGCTGCCCCTGCCTATCCAGCTGGTAAGCCTTTCCTTTTACATGACCGCCCCCCGGAGCTTCTCCAGCAGCAGGATGATGCACCAAATGTTTTAAAAAAGGAAGGGGACAGTCCGCTGCTCCCCCCTCTGATCCCAGCAATGGAACCGCCGCCGGAAAACAGCCCGTTTCGGGAAAAGGGGCGTTTTGAGGATGCGCGGATCGTAGGGGAGCTGTTTGAAACTTATCTAGTTTTGGAACAGGGGGATAGAATCCTTTTGGTGGACAAACATGCGGCCCATGAGCGTTTGCTTTATGAACGCTTTAAGGCGGATGCAGATCAAAGCAGTCGGCAGTTTCTGCTGGAGCCAGTAACAGTAAACCTTTCCAGCGAGGAATTCGGCGCGCTGGTTCAAAACCAGGATGCTTTACACGGGTCGGGATTTTCCATAGAGGAATTCGGTTTTAATACGGTTTTGGTACGGGAAGCCCCTATGTCAGCCGATGGTTTTGATTTAGCTGAACTGGTGACAGACCTTGCGCAGCAGCTCCTTCACAGCCGCAGACATCTTCTCCCGGAAAAAATAGACGACCTGCTGCACAATATCGCCTGCCGCTGCGCTATCAAAGCCCACAACCGGACCTCGAAGGAGGAATTTGAGGAAATCCTCCGCCTGCTGTCCGAACATGAGGACGTGAAATTCTGTCCCCACGGCCGTCCTATTGCAACGGTGCTGACAAAGCGGGAAATCGAAAAACAGTTTGGAAGGATTGTTTAATGTGCTGGAATATGAGAAAATCCCCGTTGTTGCCGTCATAGGCCCGACCGCTTCCGGTAAAACGCGCCTTGCCGTTGATTTAGCCAGGCTTTTTGATGGAGAGGTCGTTTCTGCAGATTCCATGCAGATTTACCGGTATATGGATATCGGCACTGCCAAAGTTACCGGGGAAGAACAAAAAGGGGTTCCCCATCATATGATTGATTTCCTTGACCCTGGCCAGCCTTTCAGCGTGGCAGACTATGTGGAGATGGCCGGAAATTGTGTGGAGGATATCTATAAAAGGGGAAAAATCCCCATCTTAGCCGGGGGAACCGGGCTGTATGTGGATTCTCTTTTGGATAACACGGTTTTCCAGCCCATACGTTCTGATCCCGAACTTCGTCTTTCCCTCCAAAGGGAAGCGGATGAAAACGGCGGCGAATATCTTTTAAACCAGCTGGCACAGATAGACCCAGAAACCGCCGCAAAACTTCATCCCAATAATAAAGGCCGTATTATCAGGGCGCTGGAAGTTTTCCGCCTTACCGGAATCCCTATGAGCGTTCATCAAAAAGAAGCCGTATCCCATCCGTCGCCCTATGAAAGCTGCTATATTGGATTGGATTTTTCCCAGAGACAAATATTGTATGAAAGAATCAACCAAAGGGTGGAGCAGATGCTTAAAGACGGATTGGAAGGCGAAGCCCGTTTGCTGGCGCAGAAAGGTTTTGGAGCCACAGCAGCACAGGCGATTGGGTACAAAGAATTTCTGCCGTACTGGAATGGAGAACGTTCCCTGGCGGAAACAACGGAAGAGATTAAGCGCCAAACCCGCCGGTATGCCAAACGCCAGTTGACCTGGTTCCGGCGCAGGCAGGAAATCCATTGGCTCTATCCAGATTTAGAACCCTACCCGGCCCTGTTGGAAAAGGCGTCTTCCTTTATCCGGGATAAGCTGAAAATAGAAATACAGCACAAAACAGCTGAAATATTTGAAAAGGAGTAATATAAATGAAAAATATCAATTTACAGGACGTTTTTTTAAACCAGGTTCGCCGGGCAAAACTGCTTGTCACTGTATACCTGACCAATGGGTTCCAATTTAAAGGCATTGTAAAAGGCTTTGACAACTATGTTGTTATTTTGGACTGCGACGGCAGGCAGAACTTGGTCTATAAGCACGCTATTTCCACCGTTATCCCGTCAAAGCCCATTGGTATCCTGGACATTTCCCCGTCCGGCGAGGGGGAAGATTCTGAAATTGACGCTGGAAATGAAGAATGAGCCAGAGCATAGGCCATTGGGGGGAGGTGTTCTCCCATGCGGATTAATTTTCTGGCAAAGCTCTGCTTTTTCTTCGTGATAGCCTGCGTTTTGGCTATGGTTGGATATCAGATTTACCTGAAAGCTTCTGCTCCTTATGAAACAATGGAAGCAAAGGGGGTCGTTGTCAGGGACAGTTATTCTACCACTGCTTTGGTGCTGCGGGATGAAAAGGTCATCCCTATGGTTAACCGTGGAACGGTAAGTTATCTGTTCAACGATGTGGCGAAAGTAACGGAAGGTATGGCTGTGGCGGAAATCTATGAAAGCTATGAACAGGTTGCATTGAAACACCGCATCGCCCTTTTAGACGAAGAAATTAAAATGATATCAGAAGCAGACGATCCCGGCGTGACCGAAGTTGCTAATTTGGATTCTATCAACCGTCTGGTTTTGGCACAGATCAAAAAGCTGGGGGAAACCACGGTAAAGGGCGTTGTGGGGAGTGTCAACGGGATTAAAAACGAGCTGACCAAACAGTTGAGCAAAAAACAGATTATCACTGGGCTGGAGGAAAATTTCATCGTCCGGCAGACAGCTTTGGAGACAGAAAAGGCGGAGCTGGAAGGGCAGTTTCGTCTTGCCAAGCCCCAGGTTATCACTGCCCCGGAATCGGGCTACTTTATTGGCTATTCTGATGGGTATGAAAGTTCCCTGACTACCGAATATGCCCAGAGTATGACCTTGGATGTGTTCGATATGTTTATGGAAGGACAGAACCAGGATGTGGCAGACCCTGCCCAAACCGTAGGGAAGGTAATTTCTAATTATAACTGGTATATTGCCTACCCTGTCTCCAATGACAGCCTTTCTGAATTTAGGAAGGGAGCCAGTTATAATCTGAATTTTCTGAGTATTGGGGTAAACGATGTACAGGCAAAAGTTTATGATATTATTACCGAAAAAGATGAAGACCGAAGCCTGATTATTTTTAAGAGTAATCTTATGTCTTCCGAGCTGGCGTCAGTTCGATTCCCGGAAATTGAGATTGTATTTCGGTCTTACGACGGCTTACAGGTACCTGTCTCAGCGCTCCACTATTCCAATGAAAAAGGATATACTGGAGTCTACGTCCAAGAAGCGAACGTTATCCGGTTTAAAAAGGTGGAGCCGGTTTTCCAGAATGAACGTTTTGTGGTGTCGGAGATAAACCAGTCGGATTCTTCACGTCTTCAGCTTTTTGACAAGGTAATTACTTCCGGCAAGGATTTGTATGATGGAAAACCTTTGGAATAACAAAGTTAATACAGTTATTATAGAAACACCTCTTTAATATACTCCTAATAATAAAGAAAACGATAAAGAAATGTTTGGATATCTTGACATCCGGGAGAAAAATGAAGATAATAGTAATTATGATTATGTCGTTATGCTCTAAACCCTTGTTTTTTAGACAGCCGGATATTGGAAGTTTAAAACTTATGAGGTAAGAAAAAACAGGGCAGGGAAGCGTTTACGGACAGGAGGCTTTTATGGCAGGGTTTATTGATAAGTTTAAAGACTTAATGGGAATACCGCCGGAGGACGACGAGGATCAGGACGAACTGGACAGCGACCAGGATTATGAAATGGACGACGAACCTCTGGACAATGACTTTTTTTCAGATTCTGGAAACAGCTCCTCCACAAAACACAATAAAGTTGTAAAAGTTCATGCTACTACACAGCTTCAAGTGGTTATTGTAAAACCAGAGAAGTTTGAAGACGCAAGTTCTATCGCTGACCGCCTGAACGACAAGCATACAGTTGTCCTTAATCTGGAATCCTGCAGCAAGGATGTTTCCCGCCGTTTGATAGACTTTTTAAGCGGCGTTGCCTATGCAAACCGTGGGCAGATTAAAAAGGTCGCCAACAGTACCTTCATTATTACGCCATATCATGTTGATATTATGGGGGATCTGATGGACGAGCTGGAAAGCAGCGGTATCTATTTCTAATGGATATAAGAAGATTTGTTCAGGAACTTTCCCAGGAAGACCGCATCTTTCTTTCCAGGGCAGAGGACGCTTTTGCCGTTGCCAGCGAAAAATGTATTGAAAAGTTTTCCGCCTTTCTGGACGGCAGGCAGCAGATGCTTGCCCGGCAGGCTGCACAGAAAGCTGGATTTGAAAATTTCCTTTTATTTGGCGGGATGCCGGAAAGCGAGCGCAGAATATTAGGATGTTTCCCTTATTATGAGGAACCAGAACCGGATAAGTTTCCCATTGTCCCACTTACCTTTACTTACCGGACAGCAGATTCACTGACCCATCGGGATTTTTTAGGATGCTTTATGGCGTTAAATCTGAAACGGGAAACAATAGGGGATATTTTAGTTGGGGAAGGGCGCTGTATTGCTTTTTTTCTGCCGCAGGCTGCGGAAATTGCCGAAACGGAAATCTCTAAAATCGGAAGGGTCGGGGTTGGCGTTCAAAAAGGAATTGTGGGAGAGCCGCCCTTACTATACCATACCAAAAAAGAAGAAGGTGTTGTAAGTTCGCTTCGGTTAGACTGCCTAGTTGCCCTGGTCTGCAAGGTCAGCAGGGAGAAGGCTCAGCAGCTTATACGTTCTGGTCTTGTTGTGCTTTGCTGGCAGGTATGTACGGACGTTGCTTTTACACTGGAAAAAGGGGATGTTTTTTCCATACGCGGATTTGGTAAATTTCGGCTGGAACAGGTTGGCGCCCCTACTAAAAAGGGCAGGCTTCATCTTATATACAGCCAATATGTATAAATATCTGGATCTGGTGCAAAACTGCATTTACGATTGCAGGCATTTTCTTTATCTATTTCATCTGATAAAAACTAAAATTGTATAAAAATCAGCCATAAAAAGATAAAGGGATGTTTATGGCCGATTTTTATCGGACAATTTTTGAATGGCTAATGTAAACGACAAACCAAACCCTCCAGATATTCGTTTTCCAGAAGGGAAGTTTGAAAAGAACAGAAAGGAACAGGTCAAGGACATGGTAACATCACAGGAAATTATGGAAAAGCGTTTTAATAAAGGTAAACTTTTCGGGTATCATCCAGAGGAAGTCGATTCCTTTCTGGATTCAGCTGCAAAAACTTTACAGGACTTGGAAAGTCAGAATCATACCCTGGAAAACCGGATTCAGGAATTGAACGAAAGAATCCAGCAGTATCAGGAGGATGAAGAAAGCCTTCGTTCAGCCCTGGTCGGGGCCCAGAAGCTTGGGGACAGCATGGTCAGGGAAGCGCGCCAAAAGGCCGACAATATTTTGCAGGCAGCTAATGAACAGGCCGAGCAGATTCTTTACGCTGCCAGAAGGCGGGAAGAAAACCAGTTGGAGGGCTTGGAGCAGATTAAACAGGAAGTCAGCGACTTTAAAAGCCGCCTAATAGACGTATACCGCAAACATATTGAACTGATTCGGGAACTTCCGGCAGCAGAGCCGGAGGAAGGGGTTATTCCCCAATCCCCTGAAGAACAGCATCCTGCCGAAGCATCTCCTGTTTTGGAGGATACAATAACAGAAGAAAACACATCCAACGAGATAGAAAGCGAAACTGCAGTTATTCCACAGCCCGCATCAGAGGGCGAGCCTCACGCTGTTTCTCCAGGGGGATTTCAAATTTCCTTTGAACGATTTGAAGAGGACTTTAAGGGCGAACGGAAAGAATCCACCTCAGATGCAGCACAGCGGATTGCATCCCGCTTTGATAAGTCGTCAGACCCGTATGCTGGGATGAAAAAAGACAGTTCTAAATTTGGACAGTTGAAGTTCGGCTCAGGCTATGAAGTGACCCGCGACGAACATAAAAAGAAACGATAGGGAAGGAACAGCGCACAATGATAACTTTTTCTGCCGTCGGGCTAATTGTCCTGCTGATCGCCGTTGACCAGTGGATAAAGGTCTGGGCGGTTAATAACCTGGCGGGAAACGCCTCTATCCCTTTGATTCCAGGGGTTCTTCAGTTTTCTTATGTGGAAAACTATGGGGGAGCTTTTGGGATCTTTCAGGGGAAAGCCCTGATCCTGGCAATTATAACAGCTGTATTTCTGGGGGTGCTGGCGGGTCTTGTCGTCTTTTTCGGGCTGAAAAAACGTTATACTTTTATGTGGATCCTGGCTGTGATCACAGGCGGGGGGATCGGGAATTTAGTGGATCGGTTTCATCGCGGCTTTGTAGTGGATTATATTGACTTCTGTCTAATTAATTATCCTGTTTTTAACTTTGCCGACTGCTGTATTGTTGTGGGGACGATTGTTTTAATGGTTTATATCTTTTTTACTGATCGGGCCGCGGAAAAGAAGAAAAAAGCTGCTCTGGAAAAGCTGGAGGATAACGCCCCTCCAGAAAATTGAATATTGATACAATAAAAGGTTTGCTGTTTTTCAGAAAGGGGAAGACATATTATGGAGGTTGTCTCCTGCAAAGTGGAATCCAGCGAGGAAGGGATTCGTATTGACAAATATCTTACGGAACAATTCGATTCCCTGGCAAGCCGTTCCGCTGTCCAGAAGCTTTTTGAAAGCGGGAATATTACTATAAATGGAAAACAGGTTTCTAAAAAATATAAAGTTCATGAAGGCGAGGAAATTTCAGTCATTCTCCCTGATCCAGTGGAACTGGATGTAACGCCAGAGAATATTCCCCTGGAAATTGTTTATGAGGATTTATATCTCCTGGTAGTGAATAAACCCAAGGGGATGGTAGTTCATCCGGCCCCCGGACACGCTTCCGGTACTTTGGTAAACGCCCTCCTGTATCACTGCCGTGATGAATTATCCGGGATAAACGGGGTAATACGCCCTGGGATCGTCCATCGGATTGATAAGGATACCAGCGGCCTTCTGATTGTCGCGAAAACTGACGCGGCGCATCTTGGACTGGCTGAACAGATTAAGGAGCATTCTTTTCAGAGACAGTACAGGGCAGTTGCTTATGGGGGATTTTCTGCTGAGGTGGGGACGATTGACGCGCCGATAGGACGGCATAAGTCCGACCGGAAAAAAATGTGCGTCGTCACCGATTCCAGCCAGAAGTCAAGGAATGCTGTTACTCATTACAGGGTTTTAGAACGAATGGGGCAGTTTACTTACCTACAGTTGGAACTGGAAACTGGAAGGACTCATCAAATACGGGTGCATCTGGCTTCTGTCGGGCATCCTGTGGCGGGAGATGAAGTTTATGGGCCAAAGCCTCCTATTTCAGAGCTGCATGGGCAATGCCTTCACGCCGGAAAGATTGGATTTGTCCACCCTATTGCGGGTAAGTATTTGGAATTTGACAGCCCGCTTCCAGATTATTTTGAAAAATTTTTAAAAAAGTGTCGTAATTAGATCAACTTTATGGTAAAATATAGATAAAAGTTTTATATAAACTTCCTTTATAGCTTATAACCGGGGATATAGAAAACGAGATAAATTTATTCTTATCCCCCGGTGCAAAATACATTTGTTATAAAATCTGCAAACCCCTTCAGGGCGGCAGGAAAAACAGGAGGTTGTACAATGAATCCAGACGTTGTAAAACAGCTAAGTATTCACGCCTATCAGATTCGCAAGGGTGCTGTCACCGCTGTGTTCAGCGCAAAGTCAGGGCATCCGGGAGGATCGCTGTCAGTGGCAGATATCCTGACCTATCTCTATTTCCATGAGATGAACATTGATCCGGCGAACCCCCATATGGAAGACCGGGATCGTTTTGTCCTTTCAAAAGGTCATTGTGCCCCCGCTTTATATGCAACGCTGGCCGAACGCGGCTATTTTTCCAAAGATGAGCTGACAGGCCTGCGCCACTATGGCAAATTGCTCCAGGGCCATCCTGATATGAAAACTATTCCTGGCGTGGATATGTCTACCGGTTCGCTGGGACAGGGTGTTTCTACTGCCTGCGGTATTGCATTGTCCACTAAACTGCGCAATAAGGATTACAGGGTGTATTCTGTTTTGGGTGATGGTGAAATTGAGGAAGGCCAAGTTTGGGAAGCAGCTATGTTCGCATCCCACTATAAGCTGGACAACCTCTGTATCTTTGTAGATAACAACGGCCTTCAGATAGACGGGCCTATTTCTACTGTTTGTTCGCCGGAACCAATCCCGGATAAATTTAAAGCTTTTGGATTCCATGTCATTGAAATTAACGCCCACGATTACAACGAGATCGAGGCTGCGGTTGAAGAAGCCAAAAAGACAAAAGGGCAGCCTACCGCCATTATTGCCCACAGCGTAAAGGGAAAAGGGGTTTCCTTTATGGAAAACAACCCTGCATGGCATGGAGCCGCTCCAAATGCAGAGCAGTATGAACAGGCAATGAAAGATCTTGACGGCCATTTGGCAGAATTGGAGGGATAAAAGATGGCTGATGTGATTAAAAAAGCAACCCGCGAAAGCTACGGTGAAGCTTTGGCAGAACTTGGCGCCGAATACCCTCAGTTGGTGGTACTGGACGCTGACCTTTCCAAGTCTACCAAAACAGATGTTTTTAAGAAGAAATTCCCGGAACGGTTTATTAACTGCGGCATTGCAGAAGCAAATATGATGTCTATTGCAGCCGGCTTGTCCTCTACGGGGATGATTCCCTTTGCAAGTTCCTTTGCAATGTTCGCTGCCGGGCGGGCTTTTGAACAGGTTCGCAATTCGATTGGATATCCTCATTTAAATGTGAAAATCGGCGCGACCCATGCAGGTATTTCCGTTGGCGAAGACGGCGCAACCCATCAATGCTGCGAGGATATTGCTTTAATGCGTTCGATCCCTGGCATGGTAATCCTGAACCCTGCCGACCATGTGGAAGCCAAGGCCGCTGTACGTGCCGCGGTGGAATATAACGGGCCGGTTTACCTGCGCTTTGGCAGGCTGGCGGTTCCGGTATTTAATGATCCTGAAACGTATAAGTTTGAAATAGGCAAAGGCGTTACCCTTCGGGACGGGAATGATGTTACCATTATTGCCACTGGACTGATGGTCTGGGAAGCTATCAAAGCTGCTGACCAGCTCAAGGAGCAGGGGATTCATGCCAGAGTTATTAACATCCATACCATTAAGCCCTTTGATAAGGAATTGGTGGTCAAAGCCGCTAAAGAAACCGGCGTTGTTGTCACTGTTGAGGAACACAGCGTAATCGGCGGCTTGGGCGAAGCTGTTTCTTCCGCTATCTGTGAGGAAGGCGTTGCCTGCGGCGTGGTTAAGATCGGTGTCCAGGATCGGTTTGGCGTGTCCGGGCCTGCTGTGGAAGTGCTGAAAGCTTTCGGGCTGGATTCGGAGAATGTTGTCTCTGTTGTTAAGGATGCAATGAAAAAATTTAAAGCATAATATAAGCACTGATAGGATTCTATAAACAACGGTACACAGTGTACGGGTTGGGCTGTACACTGTGTACCTGGTTTTTAATGGAGAGTGATTAAATGATTGCCAGCACCGCTGAAGTTATGGCTAAAGGAATGAAATGCTTAACCAAAGAAATGGGGATTGTTGATGCAGAACGTTTTATCTCCATCATTATTCAGGAAAAATTCGATTATACAAAATGGCAAAGAGAATATTTTTATGCCAAACCTCCAGAAGAAATCAGCAGGGAAGCAGCTAATTTTGAAAAGGCACATCCATATAAGGAAAACGGCATAAGGCTTTAGAGCCTTTGATTAACTCTAATTTTAAATCAGGTAGTTTCCAAAAAATAGAAAACTCATTCCATTTTGATATGATATAAGCAAAGAGGGGGATATTATGAATACAGAAAAAAAGAGAATAAGTTATATTATTGCCTGTATTAGTGAATTCTCCAGAAAACGTAATTTAAAATTAAAAGAAGGATTTCAAGTTCTTTTTCAGTATAAGGCTATCGAATTTCTGAAAGAAAACTATGATATAGAGCATACATTGTCATTTGATGATGTGCTTGACGATATGGAAATCATTTGCAGAAAAAATGGAGGAATAGCTAAATGACTCTATACCATGGAACAAATGTTGACATACAATCAATCGATCTTGCGTTATGCCGGCCTTATAAAGATTTTGGCAGGGGATTTTATACTACCAAACTGCGCCAGCAGGCACAGAAAATGGCAGAACGTGTTGCAAGAATTTATGGCGGCAGTCCTGTTGTAAATGTTTATGAATTTGATAACAGCCTTTTGAAAACCAGCATTTTAAATATTAAGGATTTTGGCATCACCCCATCAGAAAGCTGGGCATTATTTGTAATGAATAATAGAAATAGAGCGTTTACAGATTTTAATAATTTGAACTGTAATTTTGATTGTAAATATGACATTGTATGCGGACCGATTGCTGACGATGATATGACTATGTTATTTCGTCAGTATCAAAGTGGCCTGATCTCTTTTGAATCTTTAATTAAGGGAATGACTTTCAAGGAAATTACAAGCCAATATTCGTTTCATACTGAAAAGGCAGTACAGTTTCTAAAGAAGGAGGGCGTTTTATAGTGACGAAGCAAGATCAATTGATAGAGTATATTATACAGGATATTATTGAATATATTATAAACGATTGGCATGTTGAGCTTCTCGAAGCTTTTCGGTTATTTTATAATTCAGAAACGATTGATAAACTTACAGATCTTGAAACAGGCTTGTATCTCGAAAGTTCAGCGTATGTTTATGGTATTTTCCAGGATGAAATGAATTTTGGCAGACTGATTCAGGTAGAAATATGAATAAAGGCTTTTCAATTTAACTTTTTAAAACAGCCATACAGCGATTGGATTTTGCTGTGTGGTTTTTTATTTTGCGGAACTTGAAAAAGAGTTTTCTGCCGTCAAAATAGTAATGGCGCACACTGCTATCAGGCAAAACGTCAAGGGCAGTGTCATAGGGCGGCTGGCAAGGGAAGGGCGCTGTTGGGAAATCCGCAGGAAAACCGGCTCTGCCTTCAGGAAAAACCTCCCTAAAAAAGTCCTTATTGCAAAATACCATCCAACTGCGCAAACACCATTGACAATCCTCCAAAGGATCACCTTAACCGGCTGGATGGAAAGCCCCTCTGCTGTAAAACCTGCTAAAACCTGGGCGATCACCGAAAGCCCGGAAAAGGAAAGCAGGAAAACCGCTGTCAATTCTCCCAAAAGCCCCGGAAAAGCCGAAGCCTGCAAGCATCCTTTTGTTACTTCCAAAATTCCAAGGGACAGCCTGGCGTTTTCCCCAAAATTCATAGCAACTGGTTCCAGCCAGGCAGTCACCCCTGAAAAAAGGATGATAAAAGAACATAAAACCAACATCCCGTTGGCGCTGTCAATTACAGCCTGGATTAACGCCTGTATAAGGGGAACCCGGACCGGATTCCTGCTGGCGGGTTTCCTGGACGGCACAGGTCTGCCGAATGAAGAAAGCACCCCTGCTGTACAGGATGCAAGGATATGGGCGCAAAGCATCATTCCTCCTATAAACCGGTTTCCAAACATTTGTATCCCAACAGCAGTTAGAATAAAAGATGGCCCTGCATTAATGCAGAAGCAAAGCATCCTCTGTCCATCCTCTGGGGAAACGGATTTATTTTTTATTAGCTTTGCCGCCATCCGCCCGCCTACCGGGAAACCGCCGATGAAGCTCATCAGCACAGCAGCCCCCGCTTGGCGCGGAAGCCGGAACAGCCGCCGGGTTACTGGGGAAACTATGCCGGAGATGATATCAGCAAGCCCGCTTAATGCCAGAAATGTTGTAAAAACCATAAACGGGAACAAGGAAGGGATTACCACCTCTACACATAAGGACATCCCGTTTTGGATCCCGTTACAGATCGTTTTTGCATCGGAAAGCAGAACCCAGGCAGCCCCCAGCGCAAGGCTTACCGCAGAAAAACGCAGGAGCAGTATGGAATTAAATTTCTTATCCCTTTTCAAACCAGCAGCAAAAGCCATTAAACCGACCCTCTTTCTCTAAAACCTGGAGCTTTTACTAATAAATCCTTATGGATGAAATATATGCGGCTTATATTCTCTCCATCCATTGGTGCATATCTTTTTTTGCTGGAACATAATTTTAAACTGGAAAATGTCCGAAACAAAATGGAAGGAGCGGAAACTATGAACCGCAGCAAAAAAAATATGGGGCAGCCAGTCCCATACAAAAATGAAAGTAAATTGGCAAAAATGCTTGATATCCCTATGTCCCTTTTACCAGATGTATTTCATCTGGAATTTTCCGGGAACCGGGAGGCAACTCTGACTGGTTGTACAGGGATTCAGGAATATGAGGAGGGTGTTATCACAATAGGGGCTGGGAAAATTTCTGTGCGTTTTTGCGGAAATATTCAAATACGTTCTATGACTGAAGACGCTATTGTTTTGGAAGGCGTTATCCAGTCCGTTACATTTCTTCCAGCTTCGGAACAAAAATCCTGATTTAAATGAATGTAAATCGCCAGAGATTTTTTAACCGGCGGTTTGTATTGACAGGAGGGCGAAAACTTATGCTGTTTATGAAATCTCTGCGCTGGTGTATTGGTTCGGTAGAGTTTACCGCGGAAGGCGGTTTTCCAGAACGTTTTATCAGCCTGATGGGGAGCTGCGGCATCCCTGCCCAATCGCTTCATCCCACCCCCTTGGGGCTTCGTGCTTCCGTCCGTCCGGGGCTTTACCATAAACTGCGCCCCATTGCCAGGAAAAGCGGGATGCGGATGAGGATCTGCGGCAGGCGCGGCCTGCCCTTTCTGGTCTATCGGTATCATCGGCGCACTGGCCTGTTAGTAGGGATAATACTTCTGTCTATTATGCTAATGGTGATGCAGCTCTTTGTATGGAAAATAGACATTGTTGGATATGAGACGCTGGAAGAACAAAGGGTTATGGATCATCTTACAGCTTTGGGGGTAAAGAAAGGGGCATTTCTGCCATCTATTGATTCAACCCATGTGGAGAGATCACTTCTGCTTCAGATTCCAGAACTTTCCTGGGCAGCAGTAAACATTATGGGCAGTACGATTGAGGTTAATCTGCGGGAAAGGATTATCCCCCCGGTTCAGGTGGATAAAAAGGGGGCTGCAAACGTCATTTCTGGCGGAACTGGGATTGTACGGGAAATGGAAGTTTACGACGGGCAGCCCCTTGTCGAATTAGGGGAGGCTGTCTGGGACGGCAGGCTTTTAGTGGCAGGTATTTTCGATGCCAACCAACGCACTGTTGTAAGTTATGCACAAGCAAAAATAATTGCGGAAATTGAGGACTCTCTGACAGTAGAGATCCCATTTGAGCAGGAAGTAGAACGGGCAACCGGACAGGACGCTAACCAAATTTTTCTCCAATTCCGTCAAAGCGAAATTCTCTTGAATCCATGGACAAAACTGCCGGAAAAGTCCTGGGTCTCCCGAACTGTACTATGGGAACCACCTGACGTTGCCTGGTTAAGCTGGCTGCCAAAAGTTGTAAAACAAACCTGTGAGGGCTGCGAACTGGCTGTTGTTCGTTATTCTCCTGATGAAGCAAAAGAACAGGCATTTGCAATGCTGGAGAAAAGGGAAAAGGTGGAATTTGAAGAATTTGGATATTTAGAGCGTTCCCTAAGCGGGGAGGCCAAAGGAGACAGGTATTTTCTTGTTGCTTCTTATCGAAGATTGCAGGATATTGCAGTTACACAAGAAATTTTAATAAATCAATAACACATTGTAAGGAAAATATGGTATAATAGCCGAAGAAAAATTTTTATTTATGTACCATCCTCTTTTATATAAGTATTCCATTTTGTTCCACTCTATGGTATACTATTTGCAGGGCAGGAATTTGCAGAATTGTTATGTATTAAAAGAAATGGCAGGCATTTGCCAAAAATAAAAAGGATTGGGGGCGATTTTTATCGAACAGCTTATTAATATTGGCAGAATGGAGTATGCAGCGGATTTATTTGGGAACCTTGACTCCAATGTCCGTTTTTTAGAATCCCAATACGGTGTTTCCATTATCTGCCGGGATTCGGAAATAAAGGTATCAGGGGAGGAGGAGCCGGTTTCCAAGGCGGTTCGTGCAGTTGAAAGCCTCCTTACCCTTATCAACAAAGGAAACCCGCTTACGGAACAAACCCTGCGTTATGTGGTTTCCATGGTACAGGATGGGACAGAGGATAAACTTGCCTCTTTATCAGATGATTGTATTTGTATTACGACAAAAGGAAGGCCAGTCCGCCCTAAAACCCTGGGGCAGAAAAAATATGTGGATGCTATTAAACAGAATACTGTCACCTTTGGAGTAGGGCCTGCCGGTACGGGAAAAACCTATCTGGCTGTCGCTATGGCGGTTCGGTCGTTCCGCGCTCATGATATAAACCGTATTGTGCTGACACGTCCGGCGGTGGAAGCCGGGGAAAAATTGGGATTCCTGCCGGGCGACCTGCAAAACAAAGTTGATCCCTATCTCCGGCCCCTTTATGATGCGCTTTTTGATATGCTTGGGGCGGAAAACTACCAAAAGTATGTAGAAAAAGGGAATATTGAAGTTGCGCCGCTGGCTTATATGCGCGGCAGGACATTGGATGATTCTTTTATTATTTTGGATGAAGCCCAAAACACCACCCCTGAACAGATGAAGATGTTCCTGACCCGTTTGGGATTTAATTCCAAGGCGGTTATTACCGGGGACATTACCCAGATCGATCTCCCCGACATAAAACGTTCCGGTTTGATGGATGCTGTTAAAATCCTGAAAAATGTGGACGATATCAGCATAAACTATTTGACTAATAAAGATGTAGTGCGCCATCGCATTGTTCAGGATATCATAAAGGCGTATGAACGATATTATGAGGAGGGTAAACGTCACAAATAGCCATGAATATTAATACAACAAATCGCAGCCATAAGGCAAAAAGTGTAAAGGTTTATATTACCAACCGCCAAAAAGAAGTTAAAATCCCTACTGGTATGCGGCTTTTGGTACGCCGGTGCTGCAATGCAGCCCTTGTGTGTGAAAACTTCCCATATGATGCGGAAATCAGCGTCAGCTTTGTGGACAATGAGCAGATTCATGAACTGAACGCTAAATATCGCAATATTGACGCGCCTACAGACGTTTTGTCCTTTCCTCTGGGGGAAAATAATGAATATGACCGCAATGAGGAAACCGGCGCTATGACGCTGGGGGACATTGTTATTTCTATTCCCAAGGCTGTGGAACAGGCAGAACGGTATGGACATTCATTCCAAAGGGAAGTTGGTTTTTTAACAGTACATTCTATGCTCCATCTGTTGGGCTACGATCATGAAACCGATAAATTGGAAGCCCTAAGGATGCGGGAAAAGGAAGAAGCAATTATGAAGCGCCTAGGACTGGAGGAAAGCGCCAGCTATGTGATGGAGGACGATGAATAGCCTTCTGAAAAGTTTCCGGTATGCCGCTGCCGGAATCATTGCCTGCCTTCGATGCGAACGGAATTTTCGGATTCATTTGACAGCAGTCTGCTGTGTTCTATGGATGAGCCGCTTTTACTCGTTCTCAAGGGCTGAGAAAGCTTTGCTGGCAGTTGTCTGCGGGACAGTTTTGGCAGGCGAGTTATTTAATACTGCTGTGGAAAGGACTGTTGATCTGGCAACACAGGAACACAGCCCTTTGGCAAAGGCCGCTAAAGACGCCGCTGCCGGGGGCGTGCTGGCTGCGGCAATCTGTTCTGTGATAGCAGGCGTTTTCCTGTTTGGGAGGAAGAAACCGCTCCTTAAATGTCTGGAATTTTTTCTGTCACAGCCAGGCCGTTTCCTTTTCCTCGTCCTGGCGGCAATTGGTGCAGTCTTTTTTATTTTTACGGATTGGGACAGGCTTTTATATAAACGGGAGAAAGGTTCCCATTCCCAGACCTTTTAATTTTTTGGAGGAACTTTCATGCAGACAAAATCCGCATTTATAGCAATCGTAGGCCGCCCCAACGTTGGAAAATCGTCTTTGCTCAACGCTTTAGTAGGGGAAAAGGTCGCGATTGTTTCCAATAAACCCCAGACTACCCGTACCCGCATTACCGGCGTTTTGACAAAAGGGGAGACACAATTTGTTTTGTTGGACACCCCCGGCCTGCATAAGCCTAAAACGGCTTTAAGTGAATATATGGTTAAGCAGGTGAATGAATCTGTATCCGATGTGGATGCAGCCGTCTTGGTAACGGAGGCTGTCGGCGAAACCACCAACGCGGAACGGCAGTTGATGGAAACCTTTTCAACTTTGAAGATACCAGCCATTTTGGCAATGAATAAAATAGACCTTCTGGATGAAAAGGAAAAAATGCTTGGGAAAATTGCTGAGTTTTCACAGGCATTCCCGTTCAGCGCAGTTGTCCCAATCAGTGTACTGAACGGAGACGGGATCGACGATCTTTTAAAAGAAATATCTGTTTTTGCAAAAGAAAGCCCTCATTTTTTCCCGGACGACGCTATGACAGACCAGCCGGAACGGGTGATTGCAGCAGAGATTATACGGGAAAAGATGCTTTTCAATCTTCACGAGGAGGTTCCTCATGGGACGGCGGTCGTAATTGAGAAAATGCACGACCGTTCGGAGGACGATCCTTCTGAAAGCAGCTATTCCAATCGTGAGATAGTGGATATTGAAGCTACTATCTATTGTGAAAAGGAAAGCCATAAAGGAATTGTAATTGGAAAACGGGGCGCGATGCTGAAAAAAATCGCCTCAGAAGCCCGTCTGGAAATGGAAAGCTTTTTCGGGATACGGGTAAATTTACAATGCTGGGTCAAAGTCCGGGAGGATTGGCGCAACCGCCAGAGCCAGCTCCGCAATTTCGGGTTCCAATAAACACCCAATTTTCTGGCGTGAATTTCCTGTGATAGCTTCTTCCCAAATAGTGCAGACTAATATTGTCTCACGCTGAAACAACGATAGGGAAGGAGTATGTCCAGAATGAACCCTTATTTTGGGCCTTCCGCTTTGCAGAATCCCGAAAAAAATATAAATTCAAATTTATTTGGCTCCTGTGCTTTTGACGCAGCAGAAGCATGGGAGCGTTTTGCCCATACGGGCGGAATTTCCGATTATCTTCAATATAAGCGTCTGGAAAACCATCGTCTGGAGGTGACTGCCCATTATGGGGGCGCAGATAAAGACCAATGGGATCATTCTCCAAACCCGTATGATGGGTGAGGAGGATCGCCTTCTTACCATCCTTACGGAAAAAGAAGGGGTTCTTACTGCTTATGGGAAAGGTGCCAGACGGTTTAAAACCAAAATGGCATCGGCAACGGAGGCTCTTTCTTACTCAGAACTGATCCTGTTTCATAATAAGGATCAGTACATATTGGACGGTGCGTCTACCCTCCATATATTTTTCGGTCTGCGCTCCGACATTTTAAAGCTGGCGCTGGGATGTTATTTCGGCCAAATTACGGCGGAGCTTGCTCCAAGAGGGGAGCCGTCGGACAAATATACAAGGCTGCTGCTCAATACCCTGTCCTTTTTGGAGAACGGGAAACGTCCCGCTGAACTGCTGAAGCCGCTTTATGAATTCAGGCTTTTGTCCATGGCGGGTTACATGCCTGACTTGGTGGGGTGCCGCAACTGCGGCTGTTATGAAAACGCCGCCATGCTTTTTGATCCGCTGGAGGGGAACCTTCTTTGTCCTGACTGTGCAAAAGAGGACGCTTCAGCAAAAAAATCAATCCCTGTCTCCAACAGCGTTTTGGCGGCTATGCGCCATATCATCTATTCAGAACTGGAAAAACTATTCCAGTTCCAGCTCCCTGTTCATGATCTGGAATCTCTCCAGCGGATAGGGGAAACCTATCTTTTGATACAAACAGATCAAAGTTATACATCTTTGGACTATTATAAGTCTCTGTTTTAAGGTTTTTCCTTCTAGGGACGCCATCTCAGCAGCCGTTGGCTGTTCCGCTGGCTGCAAGAGGAAACTTTCAGTAAAGAATCCCGCCATATATCCCCCACGGAAGCCAATCTAAACTTGCTGCTTTCTGCACCCTCTAAAGAAAATGGCGGGATTCCCATAAGGCTTTAAGTATCTGCTTCTTAGGTAAGGATTCCGTTAGCTTTCAGCGAGCTGGGGTATTTCGCGCCTGCGGGCGCGACCAAAGGAACTTTTTAGGAAAGTTCCTCTGGACTCTTCAAACCTTTTTAATCCGCCCCAGCTTGTTACTCATATTAGGTTATCCCCGCAAATTCGCTTTATCAAACTCATGTTAAATAAATTAGGAGGCCAAAAACGGCTATGTGGGAAATAGAAAAACATTGCCGGGCACTGGAATTTGACAAGGTATGCCGGATGCTGGCAGACAACGCTGGCAGCGACGACGCAAAATCCCGCGCCCTGACACTTATTCCAAAAACAGCCCTGGTACAAGTACAAGGGGAAATGAACCGTACCGAGGATGCACATTCCCTGGCGGCGCGGTACGGGTATCCATACATTCTCAAGCTGAAAAATTGTGAAGACGCTTTAAAACGCGCCCATGCAGGGGCATCCATTACGCCGAGGGATTTACTGGATATTGCGCGTATCCTGCAAAGTTCCCGCACATTAAGCGACTGGCGGGGAAGGTGTGAAGAAGATCACACAACATTGGACAGCATTTTCCATGATCTTCTGCCAAATAGAACGCTGGAGGATAAGATTACCAGCACGATTCTTTCAGAAGAGGAAATTGCAGACAATGCAAGCCCGGCACTTGCTGACATCCGCCGGAAAATCCGAATCAGCGAGCAAAGGGTGCGCAGCCAACTGGATGGTCTGATCCATTCCACCGCTTATCAAAAGTATCTCCAGGAGCCAATTGTCACCATACGTGACGGGCGCTTTGTGGTTCCGGTGAAAGCGGAATACCGCGGCGAGGTCAAAGGCTTAGTCCATGCAAGTTCTGCCAGCGGTTCCACATTGTTTATTGAACCGATTTCTGTTGTAGAAGCCAATAATGAAATCAAGGTGTTGGAATCCAAAGAAGAAATCGAAATTGAAAGGATTATCCTGGAACTTTCCGGCGAGGTTGGCAGCTCTAAAGACAACATTCTGCAAAGTTATGATGCTGTTATTGACCTGGATCTCTATTTCGCAAAGGCAATGCTGGCAGAGCAGATGAACGCTACAGCCCCGGAAATAACAGACGACGGGATTGTAATATTGAAAAACGCCCGCCATCCGCTGATTGATAAAAACAAAGTAGTCCCTACAAATATCAGCCTTGGAGAAACATTCGACACATTAGTTATTACAGGCCCCAACACAGGCGGAAAAACTGTTGTGCTGAAAACGCTGGGGCTGTTTACATTGATGGCTATGTCAGGGCTGATGATTCCAGCCGGTTTTGGAAGCAGAGTTTCAGTCTTTTCCCAAGTGCTGGCGGATATAGGGGATGAGCAAAGCATTGAACAGAGCCTGTCCACTTTTTCCGCCCATATGACAAAAATTATCCGTATCCTTCAGGATACCGATGAACACACATTGGTTCTGCTGGATGAACTTGGGGCGGGGACTGATCCCGTGGAAGGGGCGGCGCTGGCGGTTTCCATTATTCAAAAACTTCGTTCCAGGACAGCGAAGATTGCCGCTACCACCCATTATCCTGAAATCAAGATGTATGCCCTCCAAACTGAAGGCGTGGAAAATGCCTGCTGCGAATTTGACGTGCAGACCCTTCAGCCGACTTTCCGGCTGCTGATCGGTGTTCCGGGAAGGTCAAATGCTTTTGCCATTAGTGAACGGCTTGGAATGGATCCCGACGTAGTGGAAAACGCCAGGGCTTTGATTTCCGGTGAGGATGCCCGTTTTGAAGATGTTGTTTCTGAATTGGAGCGTTCCCGCCAGGAATTAGAACGCGAGAAACAGGAAGCAAATATTCACACCATTCAGGCTGCAAATCTTCGGAAAGAGCTTCAGGATGAAAAAGCCCGGATTGACGTGATGCGGGAACGCGAAATGGAAAAGGCGCGGATGGATGCCCAGAAAATGCTGGATGACATCCGGCTCGAAGCAAAAAAGATGATGGACGAACTGGAAGAACTTAAAAAGCAGAAAGACAATGAAGCATTTTCCCAGATGGCTGCCGATGCTAGGGTATCTTACCGAACCAGTATGAAAAAACTGGAACGTTTAGCTGACCCGGTATTTAAGCGGACGGGGCAGACGAACTATACACCTGAAAGGGAAATCCGCCGCGGGGATTCTGTTATCCTTCCAGGTGTAAAAAAATCCGGGGTCGTCCTTACAAATCCCGATCAAAATGGTTATGTTACCGTTCAGGCGGGCGTTATGAAAACAAAAGTGAGAACATCGGAATTAAGATTGGCTGGACAACCGGATAAAAAAACCACCGTGAATTCCCGCACTGGTTCCAATATTCGCGCTAATGTCGGACGGGGAACAAGGGATGTTCGTACTGAGGTCGATGTAAGAGGGAAGACTGTCCAAGAAGCGCTTTTGGATGTGGATCAATTTATTGATAATGCGGTACTTTTAGGTTTGAATATTGCTACAATTATTCATGGGAAGGGAACAGGTACGCTACGCGCTGCTGTCCATGAACATTTGAGGGGCCATAGGAATGTCAGAAGCTTTCGGCTCGGGGTTTATGGAGAAGGGGAGAACGGCGTTACTGTTGTGGAATTGAAATAAGAAAAAAGTAGGCGGCTGTCTTAACCAAAAAGACAGCCGCCGTTTATATTATGTGAGATAAAGCTCATTTGCGGGAGAAAGCTAAGATGAGTACAAGCTGGGGCGGATTAAAAAGGTTTCGGGTCTAGGGGGCTGTTCCTCAAAAGCCCCCTAGTCGCGCCCGCAGGCGCGAAATACCCCAGCAGGCTTAAAGCCAAGGTAAAGCTGACCTAAGAAACTGAAAA
>CAOJXI010000003.1 GCA_948465665.1 uncultured Clostridia bacterium
GGTCGCCAGTTCAGCTCTGCTGAACTCAGCCCGCCAGAGTTGGACAAAACCTCCAAGTTTCCTCTTGCAGCCATCATCGCAAACCAACGGTTTGCGATGATGGCGTATCTAAGACTGAAAAGCAGAAATTTTCATCGAACTCATATTACAATAGCGAAACTATCCCTGCTAAAAAAACATACAAAAATGTACAGTGGAAGTGATAGCACTGCTTAGAGCCTGTTTAGGATCTCAACGTGTGCGGGGAGATTCTAAACAGGCTCTTAGACAAAAGAGCTATAATGAATCCACATTACATTTTAGGAGGATGCAAAGCTATGAGTTTAGGAACCCATTTATTTTATGCAAGGAAAAACAAAGGGTTATCCCAAGAAATAGTTGCAGAAAAACTTGGGGTAAGCAGACAGACAATTTCCAAATGGGAAACAGATGAAACCCTGCCGGATATTCAGCAGTCAAAAAGATTAGCAGTGATGTATAACCTGACATTAGACGAGTTAATCGACTTTGATATTGACGTAAAGGAAATACAAAACGCCATTGACAGGACAAGCCAGGAAGTAACCGATAAAGTTGACTGGACAAAAGCATGGGGCAAAAAATACCCGATTCTGATACAATACCAAAAGGAGGTTGAAACCGCACCTTATAGGGCGGAATTAGAAAAGCTGCTGGATGATTTGCAGAAAAGATATGGATATGATGAATTAAACGCTTTTCTGGTTCTCAAGGATATCCTTGCATCTGTCTGGAAAAGCAGGAAGGAAATCCAGAAATAGTTAGAATGTAGGCGGCGGCTACCCAGTATGGGCAGCCGCCGTTAAAAAATAAATATATTGGGATCAATTTTTTCAAGCCGGCGGTACCCTCGGTTCAAAAGAGCTGTATCATTACGGCGATTTCCCAAAAGTATCTGCTGTAAAGGCCAGTAAGCGTCGTTAAGTTCCGCTTTCCTTTCTGCAATACTTGGATGGGGATGGCCGTAATGCCGCAGTACCTTCCTGCCAAATTCCTTTCCAAAATCATCTTCGCTGCAATCAAGGATACATAAAAAGTCATTATCAGGGTCTCCAACTGCAAAATCCCCGAAATCAATTACACCATACAGACGTTTGTTTTGAAAAACCATATTATCCGAGCTGAAATCGTTGTGGACAAGACAGGGATTATACTGGAACAATTCCCTGCTTGATAAAAGGTTATCATATATTTTGCTTATCTTTGTATGTAAGAAAGAGGATAATAGACCTTTATCTTTTAAAGCAGTACATAGGTAAGTATATTCCTGGTTAAAGCGCTGGCTTTTATCCTCAACAACATCCTGGAATATTCCGCAGGAAATATCAATTTTAATCTGATGAAGTTCCTGGAGGAATTGGGCCTCATCGCTGGCTAACGCTTCCTTCTCCCTCTCAGTTAGAGTTTTATACATTTGGAAAGAAACAGGCTCCCCAGGAAGGAACGTCATAATATTGAACTGTTCACCCTGATAAACAGTTCTGGGCGTTTGGAAGGAAAGATGCTGGCGGCTAAGGAAACGATACAGGCTGAATTCCCTCTGTTGGGCAGCATGTACTTCCCTTCGTTTTGGAATTTTAGCTACAAACTGGCCGCCGCACAGCAGCACATCGCTGTCATCGCCTGACGCAAGATATTGTATTTTATCCACCTGAAATCCTAATTGGTTTAATACAGAGCGGATTTCATAAAATTCATCCTGATAATTCAACATTGTAAAATACCTACAACTGGCATAAAAACAGCCTGTCCAAAAAACGAATTCCCGCCTGGGTGCGAAAATACTTTTCCCGCGCCGTCCTAACGGCGTCCTCGCCGCGGTTTCCTTCATCAAGGTTTACCAAAAAGTCGGCTTCCACTAAAATTTGAAAATCCATTCCGTCGATAGCGGTATAAGTGTGATGATGCCCTACCAAAAAACTAACCCGTTCTGCCGTCTGTTCAGAAAAACCCAAAGACAGCAGCATTTCCCGCGCTGGGGCAATTCCCTCTTTTTCCTGATAAGGGCCGTCATGGCAGCCGAATTTCTCCTCAGCAGGCTTAATGCCAATATCATGGACAACCGCTGCTGTTTCCAAGGTAAAGCGGGTGTTTTCGTTCAGTCCTTCCAGCTCGCCTATGGTTTTGGCATACCCCCAGACTTTGAGAAAATGATTAATCCGTTTAGGGTTTCCAGCCTCCCAGTCAGCCATTTTATCAATCAACCGGGATATTTTTTGAAAATCCATCCTACATATGCTCCTTTCCTGATTTTATCCATTTTATCATAAGCTGAAAAAGCTGATGATTTCCTCAGCGCTGACAGGTTTCATGATGTTGGCATCAACCCCAACATCATAGCGAAGAACCCCCTGTCTCCGGTTCTGCTCATTATAATCCCTATGGTTATGCTGGTGTCCATGGAGGGAAATGCTTCCCCTGAAAAACCCGTTCCATTCCATAATGGGATAGTGGAATAAAATGAATCTTGTATTGCATACCTCGATTTCAGCATAATCCTGTATAGAAGTAAACAGGGATTGGTTAAAAGAGGGGTTGTCTGCAAAACGGTCATGGTTTCCCCGTATCAGGTGTTTGGTTCCTTTTAGTTCAGAGAGGGTTTCCATTGCAAGGCTTGGCCCCTTCATGGTAAAATCCCCTAAAATATAAACTTCGTCCTGAAAATCAACAAGCTGGTTCCAGTTTTTAATTAGGGCTTGATCCATCTGTTCGATATTTTGGAAAGGGCGTTTTGTGTGCCTGATAATATTTTCATGATGGAAATGCAGGTCTGACGTAAAATATACCAACTGTTTTCCCAGCCTTTCTTTTAACCTGATATATAACATAATACATTTTCAGGGTTTAAGCAAGTTAAAATGGACGCATTGACAAACTTTTTTAGAAATGGTAGTCTAATTTTATAAATTAGTATAGAAGGGATGGTTTTATGGGACTTTTTTTGCAGGCAGCCCTATTTCCCGGCGGGGATATTTCTAAATGCCAGGAAGCGCTTGAGCAGTGTTCCCGCGACCCGCGGTTGTCTGTCCAAACAGATGGATGCCGCTGGAGCCAATATCCAAAGGGGTCAGCAGTTCTTTTGAACAACGACTGCTGCGATTATGAATCCCTTGCAGATAAACTTTCCCGTTTGCTGGATGTTCCTGTTATGTTATTATATATCTATGACGGCGATTACTGGGGCTATTTTCTCTGGAAAGACGGAACAAAAGAAGACGAATTCGCCAGCCTTTCCGACTATTTCAGGGAAGGCGAGCCGCCCAACAAATCGGGGGATGCCAAAAGGGTAAGCCAATATTTTAAAGTGAAGCCAGAGGACATAGAACGTTACCTTATCCCTTGGCCCGATGATGAGACAGAAGATCACGCTTATAAGGACGATGAAGCTGTAATTGGTGATAGCTGGCAGATGGCGGATTTTATGAAAGCCTTGGGGTTTGACTATGACCAGCTTTGTCCGCCTGAACCAGAACCCGACCCGGAACCAGCCGCCGCCCCTATACAGCAAAAGAAACCTTGTATTATATACAATAATGCCCAGCCAATAGATACCCCTGTCCTGCCAAATGCCCTTACGGATCGAAAATATGCCCTCAAATGGGTAAAGGAGCTTGGGACAGAACATACAGAGGTTATCCAGGCCCTGCAAAGCAGAAAGTATAAAAGCGCGGTTCCTCTGCTTACAGAAGCAATCCAGGCTTATCCCAACACCCCCGCTTTATACCTTCTCCGCGCTTTCTGCTGGAACCAATTGGAGGGGCTGAACCATGGGATGAGCCGCAAACCCGATATGGATCGGGATTTGACGAAATTCCTAGAGTTTGAACCGGATGACATCATGGCGCTGCGTGCCCGGTGCCCTACTGCGGCGACTACTTCCCGCTATCAGCGGCATATTTCGGATTTGACCAGGTTAATAGAGCTTGACCCGGAAAATATTGATCTTTACCAGTTGGATCGCGCTTACCGGTATCATTGGGTAGGGGATGACGATGCCGCCCGCAGGGATTTGGAGGATATTTTGCAGCGCGGGGAACTTTGGACTGTGGATTTAGTTTATCTTTGCAGGGCGTTTGGATTTGAAATGTCTTGATTTTGACACAAGAGTATATCTATGATAAAATTACGTGGGTTCGGTAAAGCAAATTTGCGGGAAAAGGCTAAGGTGGTAAAAAGTCCAGAGGACAGCTTTTCGTCGGGCTCACGTGAATTTTATGGTTATTGATCTTAGGTACGCCATCATGGCAAACCGTTGGTTTGCTGGATGGCTGCAAGAGAAAACTTGGAGGTTTTGTCCAACTCTGCGGAGTTGGACGAAGCGGTTAGCTATCATCCCTTAGGCAAGGTTTCCGTTTACTTTAAGCCTGCTGGGGTATTTCGCGCCTGCGGGCGCGACCAGGGGGCTTTTTAGGAAAGCCCCCTGGACCCGAAACCTTTTTAATCCGCCCCAGCTTCTACTCATCTTAGCTTATCCCCGCAAATCAACCTTACCAAACTCACATATAACCGAACGGAGGAAAACCATGGGTGAAGCGCAGCAAGCATCAAAATTTTTAGAATCCTTAAAGAAAAACCTTTCCAAAATAATGGTTGGCAAAGAACAGGCAGTAGACATGCTATTAACTGCGCTTATCTGCGGAGGCCATGTCCTAATAGAAGACCTTCCCGGTCTTGGAAAAACCACCTTAGCGGCAGCGCTGGCGAAATCCCTGACCTGTTCATTCAAGCGGATTCAGTTCACGCCAGACGTACTTCCATCGGACGTAACCGGCTTTACCACATATAACCTGGCAACAGGGGAAAAGGAGGTACGTTTTGGGGCAGTAATGGCGCAGATGGTTCTGGCGGATGAAATCAACCGAACGAGTCCCAAAACCCAATCCAGTTTATTGGAAGTCATGCAGGAGCACCAGGTAACAATAGATGGAACAACATACCGTTTACCGGAACCGTTCATGGTATTGGCAACCCAGAACCCGTCTGAGCTGACCGGAACATATCCCTTGCCGGAAGCGCAGCTAGACCGGTTCTTGTTGAAGATCTCCATGGGCTATCCAACCCGTGAGGAGGAGTATTCAATCTTATCACGCCATAAACAGGCAGCAGCAGGGGAAGGAATAACCGTTAAGGAACTTGAACCAGTAGGAACCGCAGAGGATGTATTAACGCTCCGCCGTGTCTTCCAAAAAATGAAATGCAGCGATGCGGTTTTAAACTATATCGTCCAGATATCCCAAAGAAGCCGGAACAATGAACAGATAGCGTTGGGAATCAGCCCGCGCGGGTCTATCGCATTGATGGAAGCATCTATGGCACATGCACTTTTGAAGGGCCGGGACTATGTAATTCCTGACGATGTAAAGGATATGGCTGGCCCGGTTTTAGGGCATCGTGTCCGTTTAAACCTTCAGGCGAGCATGAAAAACCGTTCTGCCCAGGAAATTATGAAGGAAATAGTGTCCTCGGTAACGGTTCCAGGGGTTGCAGGGGAAACCGGTTTCTTGGGGGGAGTCCGATGAGGAAGAAAAAAGGAGCGGGAGTTTTTTCGGAAATGAAGCGCCTGCGGGTTCCCTATGTAATTGTTATGGCGGCAAGCCTGTTCGCAGGGCTCCTTACAGGGATGCGGGTGTATTTTCTAATCTTCTATGTCCAGCTTTTTCTTCTGGTATTCTGCATTGCAGTTATTGTTTATACAGTTGCGTCTTTTGCATATTTACAGACAATCAGCCAGGAAGAGGCCGTAAAAGGGGATACTGTCCATCTTCATTTGGAAATACATAATGAAAAGCCATACCCGTTTACCATGATGCAGGTGCATGTTCAGGCAGTATCCAGCAGGGAAAACAGGGTGCTTTCATTTCATCTTGCCCCAAAAGCGTCTATTAGTTTTGATTTGCCAGTTGCCTGCCAGTGGCGCGGGGAAACCGGTATTGGGATGAGTGTGGTTGAACTGCGGGATATGTTTGGACTGGTACATATTTATTTTCCTTTAAATTTCCTTCCCTATTACCGCCCCAGACGGCTGCTGGTATTTCCAAAGGCGGAAAAATTATCTTTAAGTATGGTAGGGAACCCCCGCCGCCTTCAGGTAAGGGGAGCCCTTACCCAGCCGTCGGATTCCGGCAATGATTTATACGGATTACAGGATTATCGGCCGGGGGATACCGACCGCCAGATTCATTGGAAGGTTTCAGCTGCCCATAACGCTTTATATACAAAATGGTATGAACGGGAAGCCCGCCCCCAGTGTATTATTTTGATTGACGATTGTATGCCCTTTTCCGGGGAAGAAGGAAAAGTAGCTGCTGACCTTCTCTGCTGTACGGCTGCTTCCCTGTCCAGATGGGCTTTGTCCCATCAAAATGGGGTTTTGCTTTGCGCAGGCTCCCCTCATATTCCCAAGGTACAAGGCGAAAGCTTCCAGGATTATTCAATGATACAGCAATGGCTTGCCCTGCTTCCTTTTGAGGGGCAAGGGGGGATGTCCGGCGAAAATATCAGTTCAGAACTGGCTGGGGGCTTTGCCGCAGGGCTTCCTGTTTATCTGCTTACTGCTTCGCCGTCCTTGCTTGCCAATGTAATGAATGTAATCATTCAGCGCGGGGCGCAGATGGTTTGCATATGGGCCGCCATGTCCCCTGGAGAACGTCCCTCTTTTCCTGACGGCGTTTTGGATATTCCAATGGAACCTGGCTGTAATATTGGCACAAGATTGGGGGAACGGTTATGAACCGAATTCGCCAATGGCTTTCCCTGCACCAAAATGTGTGGGGGATTTCTATTGATTTGCTGGCAGCCTGGTCGTTTACGGCAGTCTGGATGATTGCGGTTTGTAACTGCTTCCAGGGGCTTTCCTTTGGCCTTAGTGTACAGCGTGCTATGGGGTTGACTTTGGCTGGCGTATTGGCAGTTTATCTGGTTTCCCGTAAATGGTGGATTTTCCCCGGGGCTGCGGCGTTAGGCGGGTTTGCCCTTTGGAGGCTTTCACGTACAGATTATTGGGAAGAATTCCTTGCCTGCTTGCAGGATTATACTGCCTGGTGGATGCAGAGATTCCCCCAGGGTGCTGATTATCCTTACCATGTTCAATGGGTGCAGTTTTTGGTGGCTGTCCTGATTGGTGCAGCCCTGTTTTTTATGATGCGCCGTTTTTTTTCGTTTCTCCTCCTTTTGGCTGGGAGTGTTGGGGCAGTCGTTTTAACGGGGATTTTCGCTAACGGAGAAGGGGCGGGGCTTTATCCCTGCCTTGCCCTTTCGCTGATTGGTTTAATTATAGTTCTGCCAAGAATTTATGCGCGTTATCTTCAAACGCATAACGTCCTAGGAGAATCCCCTGGTGCCAAATTATCAGGCGCAGAAAAAATTAACAGGGTATCATTACAGCTTTTAGCAGTCCCCGCAGCGCTGGTTTGTGTAGGGCTTGCTTTTTGGATAGTGCCGGAAGATACTTCTGAATGGCAGTCTGTACCGCTTGTCCATTTTTTATGGGATATGGGGGACTTATTCCGCTTTTCCATTGGAAAGTCAGAAGGATATTGGGAATTTCAGCTTTCCGGCGTAGGGTATCAGCCTTCCCTGGATCGCCTGGGCGGGCCGGTGGAATTATCCGACGACATCCTGTTTGAAGTGAAATCTGAATCCCCGGTTTTATTGCGAGGAAGCGTCCAGGATACCTATACAGGGACAGGATGGACTGATTCCCATAATAACGGGAGATTCCGGCTGGAAAGTGCCGTTTGGAACGGAAAACAGAAAGAAGTGTTTGGGTTAAGGCTTCCCAGGGATAAAAAAGCAAAAGAACTTTACCAGAATTTAACTAGGGAAGTTTCCTTTCAGATATATCCCCGTAACTATCCATATTGTACTATTTTTACAACAGGACGGGCGAAAGACGCTGAATTTCTGAACGGCGGGGAGGAAATTTATTTTAACTCCCAGGGTGAAATGTTTACAAGGAACTATATTTCCAGCTCATACCTTGTAACTGGCAGGGATTTTCTGCCCCGCAGCGCTGGTATGGATCAGGAAATACTTTTGCTGGAACGTCTGACAGCCGGAGAACCTTCCAAGGAAATGATGGAAATCTGCGGGCAATACCTTCAACTGCCTGACAGCCTGCCCCAGCAGGTGCGGGATACGGCTGAAAGCATAACCCAAAGATATACGACCCCTTACCAGAAAGCCGCCGCCTTGTGTGATTGGCTGTCCCAAAATTGTACCTATACCCTTTCCCCGGAACCGCTTCCTGACGGCAGGGATTTTGTAGATTTTTTCCTTGAAACAAGGGAGGGTTACTGTGTATACTATGCCTCAGCTATGACTGTTTTCGCCAGATGCGTTGGAATCCCCGCCCGGTTTGTTTCCGGGTTTGGCCTGCGGGAAGGGGAAAACGAGAATTGGTATTATACTTCTGAGGCAACCGCCCACGCTTGGACAGAAATCTATCTTCAAAATATTGGATGGATTGCCCTGGATCCGCTGGGGTGGGATCCCAGCCCGCTGTATACTCCTGACGATATGGAAGCAAATCCCCCGGAACCTCCCTACCTCCTTGATGATGAAGATGAGGAGATGGAAGAAACTGAATTACTGGGGCTCCCTGAGATTCAGGAGCCGAGTACGTTTCCCGTTTGGGTCTTCTTCCTGTTAATGGTTCTGGTTGGGACAGCGGCGGGGATTTGGGCTGTTTTTCAGGCTCCGGGCTGGATTTGGAAGTTTGAACGGCTTGAAAAGGATTATCCTGAACCGGGGCAGAAAACAGGATGGATTTATCAGGATATTTTGCAGTTGGCTGCCTTTTTAGGAATTGTACCTGTAACTGGTGAAACCGCTTTTGAGTTTGCGCAGAGGGCCGATGAAAGGCTGCATATTGACGGTTTGGAACAGCCCATGGGAATGGCGGCTGACTGCCTGGTAAAAGTGCAGTTTGGCGGCATTGAACCAACAGAAAGCCAAATACAGGAGATGCTGCAATATCATCAAAAATTAGAATACCTGGTAAAGATCCGCCTGGGAAAATGGAAGTATTGGTGGAGAAGGTGTATACCTTGTCTCTGGAAATCGGTTTGGAAAAAACGCACTTAAAGAAGGTTGAATAGTAATGATAGGACTATTGAAAAAAATACCTATTATGTCCATGGGGACTGGATTTATTTCTGGATATAACAAGTCGAAAGGGTATCACTACTTATGGTTTGGTAGCCTGAATGACGCAGATAGGCAGCCTATTCTTTGGAGGGTATTGTCTGTAAAGGGAAATGGGGCTTCTTATCAGGATGACGGAGGAAATGCCTGTGAAAACCCGCTCTTTTTGCTGACAGAAGACGTATTAGGTTCATATCCTAAAAATGAAGTAATCAGGCGAAACAGCTACATCAAGTTTTATGAAACGGATTCTGATGCAGGTTGGGATTTAGAGAACCCGTCTTCTATCTGGCAGCAAAGCGACGCCAGGAAATGGTGCCGGCACTTTGAACAGGTTTGTTTTACAGAAGAAGAACACGCCTCCATATTATCCACCTTTAAAAGCGATAAAGAATACCACAGCAAGCGGGACGCATATAACGCAGCACTTCCCCCCATCAAAGCAGCACCCAATATATTAAACGGCGACAAAGTATTTTTCCTTTCATCTGAGGAAGCGGAAAATAACGAATATGGCTTCAAAGACAAAAAGACTTATACTGCAGAACAGGAATGGTGGACGCGCTCTTTTGACAGGTATTCGGATTATGGAGAACATAGCTTTCTTGATGTTGGAATTGTTTTAACCCACTTTGGAGGGCTTCTCTGCGCGCCGGTCGGCAGTAAAATGTATACACGCCCTGCCTTAAACCTGAACCATAATCAGGTGTTGTTTGCATCCGCCGCCATTGATGGGAAAGAGCGGGGGCTGCCGCAAACCCCCGCGGTTTTAAAAAAGATTCCCCAAATGCCGGAAAGAAAGATGAAAGGCTGGAAGCTGACGCTGATAGATGAAAAGCGGAATGGCTTTTCTGTTGGCAGGGCTGTAAAACAGGGCGATGTCCTTATTGTCCCTTATCAAAATGCGGTTGTCTATGATCAGTCTCTTGCCCCAAACGAACGTATTTCTGCTGTTGTTTTGGACAGCGGGGGGACAGATTTAAAATACTATGGAAATATAGCCCTGCCGGTTTCACCAGATGGGGAAGCACAGATTGACCTGTCTTCCATTGCCTTGAAAACAGGAGATAGGATTTTCGTATTTTCCGAACAATGCAATAGGAACAGAAGGACGGATTATGCAAGCCGCCCTGTGGAATTGGTTTTAAACCAGCAGCCAGTAAGCTCCCAAAAAGCATAAAAAAATTTGAATTCTCCACTTGACAAAAAGGTTCTGTTTGTATAGAATTATAAAGGTAGCTTTGCCGCTATGGCGGAACTGGCAGACGCAAGGGACTTAAAATCCCTCGGTTGAATAAACCGTACCGGTTCGATTCCGGTTAGCGGCATCAATGGTTTGAAAGCTTTTGGATTGTTTCTTGTTGGAAATAATCCAAAAGCTTTTTTCTTTCTAACGCTTTGCCGCAGAAAAAGGCTGTTATTGTCGGAAGGGGTTGTTTTATGTTGGAAAGGAAACTGTTTTGTGAAATCTCTCCGCTGGCTTATCAGATTTCAACGCAGAAAGAAATTATGCTCCGCAAACTAAAAAACCTGCCGCTGAAATCCCGGTTTGCCCGCGAAAAATCCAACAGCGAACTTGAAATACGGATATACCGCCATTCCTCGCTGATCCGCCGGAAACTGGGCAATGTCGATATGCAGCTGCAGGAAAACAAAGCTGTCAATTTATTCTTAGCCGCCCCTAAAATTGACCATATCCTGATCCGGCCGGGACAAATTTTTTCTTTCTGGGAACTCGTCGGAAAACCCAGCGTGGCCTGTGGTTATCGGGAAGGTTTGGTGATCGCCTCCGGCAAGCCGGGGAGCGGGATCGGCGGTGGCATGTGCCAGTTTACCAACCTGATCCACTGGATGATCCTCCACTCGGATTTAAAAATCTTGGAACACCACTGTCATGACGGTATTGACTTGTTCCCGGACTTTGGGCGTGTAATTCCCTTTGGCACAGGAACATCCATCCTGTATAATTATTTGGATTACCGTTTTCTGAACAATACTGACAGGACATACCAGCTTATCACCCATATTGATAATGGTTATCTATGCGGGGAATTGCGGTGTGATCAAAAGCCTGCGCGGAAATACCATATTGAATGTCGGAACGAGTTCTTTTCCAGGGAACCGGACGGGGTTTTCCGCAACAACGAAATTTACCGGGTTACGATTGACGTTAGGACGGGGAATAAAATTTCTGAGGAACTGCTCCGTAAAAACCATGCTAAAGTTGCCTATGATTCCTCGAACCTTACGCTGGTAGATTGTTTCTGAATGGAAAATGCCAAGTTCATGCTGCTTAGAAAGGATTTCTTAACGATGAAAAAGATTTTCCCTGCTGTTCCTGCAACAAGCTTTCAGCTTCTTTTAAAAGGGACAGGAGCGGTTTTAATGGGTTTGTTAATAATGGCGGGCTGCCAGCGGGAGATGCCTTCCGCTTCCTCAAAAGAAACTCCCTCTGAAAGCGCTTCTGTAAATAGCCAGTCTTCCCCGCCGCCCCTTGTAAAACAAAGCGCACGGGGGATTGTCCACATGGAAGAAGATGGGACGTTTACCCTTTCCGATGCCGGGGGCAATGCCATACAGTTTTCCCTTTCCGAATACCAGGGGGAAAATACCAGCATAGTACAGGAGGGCGCGAAAATCCAGGTGGAATATTTAGAGGAAACCGGGACGCAGCTTTTTAAGGTTCTTTCTTTGTTATTGGTGGCCCCGCCGCCCCTTTGGGCAGAATACCGTTCCCAGGCAGAGGATATTTTATCCACCATGACCTTAGAGGAAAAGGTCGGACAGTTATTTTTCATCCGCTGTCCTTCTGTGGATACTGCGGAACAGATTGCAGCCTATCATCCTGGCGGGATTTTAATGTTTGGGCGGGACTTTGAGGGAATAACCACCGAACAGACAATAGAGAAAATTGCATCCTATCAACAGGCTTCCGCCATTCCCCTTTTGATTGGGGCTGACGAGGAGGGCGGGACAGTGGTTAGAGTCAGTGCAAACCCTTTGCTCCGCCAGAGCCGTTTTCCCTCCCCCCAGCAGCTTTTTAACCGGGGAGGTATGAGTGCAATTGTTTCCGATGCAGAAGAAAAAAGCCGCTTATTATTATCCTTGGGGGTAAATGTCAACCTTGCCCCGGTCTGTGATGTTTCAACTATGCCTGTTGATTTTATTTATAACCGCACGTTGGGACAGGATGCCGCCCATACTGCCGTATATGTGGATATGGTAGTAAGGGTTATGAAAAAAGAAGGTATTGGATGTGTCCTGAAGCATTTTCCCGGCTATGGGAATAATTTAGATACCCATACAGGGATTGCTTATGACTGCCGGCCTTTGGAAACCTTTGAATCGTCTGATTTCCTTCCTTTCCAAGCCGGGATTCAAGCTGGTGCAGGCTGTGTTCTGGTATCCCACAATATTGTTTCGGTTATGGACTCTGCAAATCCGGCTTCTTTGTCTCCAGAAGTACACCGCATTTTGAGGAAAAAGCTGGGATTCCAGGGAATTATTCTGACCGACGACCTTTCTATGGACGCGGTTCGGATGTATACGGAAGGGGAAAACGCTGCGGTTCAGGCGGTAGCTGCGGGAAATGACATGCTGATTGTCAGCGACTATATCCGGCAGGTTCCCGCTGTTTTACAGGCGGTACAGGATGGGCGCTTGGATGAGGGCCTTATTGACGGGGCTGCTGTTCGTGTTCTGTGCTGGAAAATTTCCCTTGGGCTTATTTAGGGGAATCTGTGGAACGAAAGCTTTGTAAAGTACTTTTTTAAAATTTTTTAATTTTTACGTCACACTTTTGGCTCCTTACGTGTCTATATAACTGATAGGGAAATTTTTCTGGACATTCCCGTATATGCGTAATATGGGAAAAATTATTAAGGAAGGCTTTTCTAAATGAAAAGGCTAAACAGATTCGCAGCAGTTCTTTTGGTACTCTATAAGTGTGGCTTTGTCAATGACAGCATCTGCATTAGAGGTTGAAACTACAAAACAATTTTCTCTATCAGAGGCATTTTTTGCTCCTGATATTTTTGATTACTTAGAACCTGTATTCATAACCGGGGGATGCTGGATGGGCGAGGATTTTTCCAGCCAGACAAGGAGGTTTTCCGCAGCAATCCTGACGGATTGCAAGGGAAAGCGACGCAGTATGGCTGGAAAAAGACCGCTCAGACAGCGTGGGGCGGTTGTGAATACAGGTTTTTAATTCAAAATGACCAAATTGATGAATTTTATCAAGCGCAAGAGGAAATATGAAATTGTGTTGTATATCACATAATAGAGTAAAACATTGAAACATTTTTTACTATTTGAAACCTTTGCATTTCAGGATGTAGGATAAAACCGAGGAGAAGTTTATTCCTGACAGTAGAAAAAATACTATAGAAATCCTCGAAGTTGTTACCCACAAAATGGACTGAGAGTCCCATAAACGCAAGGCCCTTCAACCCATTTTGTGGACAATTTTATCGAGGATTGCTATAAGAAACTCATAATCCCATATAAGATTATAAATTATTCAAAAAAATGAAAGGGTCGGTATGTGGAAAAAACCGGCCCTTTCTGTTATACTTTTCTTAATGAGAAAATGTTTTAGAAAGAAGATGGAGCTTATGCCGGAAACAGACCGACAACTGAAAAAAAGCCGGGGCATTTTGGGAATTGTTACCGTTTTTTTCTGGGCGTCCGAATACTGCCATGTCCCCTTTTTTACCCCCTATTTGAAAACCCTTGGCCTTACGGCTACCATAATCGGCTTTCTGGTGGGGAGTTATGGTTTTACCCAAATGTGCATCCGTATCCCATTGGGGATTTTTGCGGATGTAAAACGGAAATACCGCCTTATCGTCATTGGGGGATGTTTTTTTACAACGGTTTCCTCCCTTGGGCTGTACTTAACGCAGAATGTCCCCCTTATGTTCCTCTTCAGGGTTCTTGCCGGGGTCGCTGCGTCTACCTGGGTAGGGTTTACAGTTATGTATTCCGGCTATTATCCCCCTTCCGAGGGCACAAAGGCAATGGCCTCCATTAATGCCTGCAACAATACCGGGAAACTTCTCGCCTTTGTCCTCGGCAGCGTGACAGCCAACCTGTTTGACTACCGCGCCCCCCTTTTAATGAGCTGTATTACTGGCTTTATTGCAGTCGGGCTGGCGCTTTTTGTGAAAGATGTGGATGTAACACGGAAACCTGTCCAGTTTTCCGCACTGGTTGGGACTTTCCGCGAAGTGGGGGTTATCCTCCCTGCTGGGCTTGCTATTATCCAGCAGATGATCCTCCAGGCTACCGCCTTTTCCTTTACTTCTGAGGTTACAAGGGGGTTAGGGGCTTCTGCTGCCCAAATTGGTTTTTCTTCCTCCCTTTTTACTATTTTTCAGATTCTTGCAGCTTTATTTGTGGGGCATCGTATTGCCAATCAACTGGGAGAACGTAAAATTATCCCTGCCGCCTTTCTGGTTATGACCCTTTACTGTATCTGCGTTGGGTATGCTTCCAATATTTATGTAATCTATTTAGCACAGGTTTTTGGGGGGTTTGCAAATGCAACCCTGTTTTCCATGCTGTTAGCAGGCTGTATTAAGTATGTCCCGCAGGAAAAGAAATCTACTGCAATGGGTTTTTTCCAGGCAGTTTATGGGTTTGGTATGACCCTTGGGCCGGTTTTAATGGGCAGGCTGGTTGATATCTCCGGCAGCCAGGCCGCTTTTACCGTCTTTGGAATCTGTGCCGTCCTTGCCGGGACTGCCGCCTATGCCCTGATCCCTGTTGTTGCCAAGCATTATGCAGCTTTACAAAAGTAAATATCCCAGTGCCAGAAGCAAAGGCCAATCTGCATTTTCGGTTTTCAAAAGTATCAGCAAAGCTAAAAGCAGAACCCTGTCTTTATCCTGGAAAAGTTGCTGGATTCCAACTGACAGGCTGTTTCCGGCGGGGGCTGGATTTGGAGGAGGCAAAGGGGTATGTTGAGCCCTTTCATGATTCTGCCTTGGCTCTGTTATGGCAGGCGGGGGTGTTAAATCCTGTGCAGGGGTTTGAGGGGTATGGAAGTTTCCGCCTGATGCCTGGCGTATTGTTTCATTTGCCTGCTGCTGCATCCGGCGAACCCGTTGTTCTGCATCCCGCTGCATCCGAAGCACATCCTGATCTGATAATACAGTTGGACTATGCCAATGCTCTAAGGTTGGCATAACGGTTTACCTCCTTCCCTATAATATTCCCACAGGCAATATCCCTGACTCCCGCAGGAGCGGGAACATCCGCGCTAAAATCAAAATGCGCGCTGCATCGTCAATCCGTTTGCTTCGTTCCTCGCTGAGAAGCGGCTTTAATGCCCTGAGCAGAGCAACCCCCTTGTCCTCTTTTTCCAGCGTTCCGGCTTTGTTTATCAACCCAATCATAGATGAAATCATAGATGGGTCAAATGAACCAAACAGACCACTTCCGTTTGCAGCCTGGAGCAGATCGGACAAAGGTTCAGGATTCCCGCCCCCGCCTGGATGGACATTTTGGGGCGGAGGGGGTTCTGTGTTTCCTTCCCCTCCGCCCAGACCAAGCATGGAAGCTAAATTTTGAAGTTTTTGCATCTGCTCCGGTGAACGAAGGATCTCCCCAATTTTTGCGCTGATATCTTCCACCCTTCGTCCTCCTTCCATTTTATAAAAAACTTTTTATTTCATTTTTAACTGCTTCATAAGCTGCTGCGCCTCCGGCGTTGAAAGGATACGCTGCAATCTGATTGGATCATTCAATATGCCGCGCACCATCTGTGCATCCTGGGCAGGCAGGCTGTTCAGCACTTCGTTTAAGTTCCCCTGCTTCAGACTGTTTTGGATTTTAGGATCGCTTCCGGCCATTTTCAGCAGTTCGGATACTTTATCCGGCGGGATTTCTCTCCGGCTGGATCTTGCCATAGAGTACGCCCCCTTACGCATATAATTGGTTTTTGGGATACGCTGTATTATATGCGCCGTCCCCTAAAAAAATGACAACATAGATTGGAGATGGTATATTTTGCCCAACAAACATTTACAGCGTCTTTTGGCAGTCGCTTCGGACAGCCATGGGAATTATAACGCGCTGGAACAGCTTTTAATGGAAAATCCCAATATTAATGGGCTTTTATTTTTGGGGGACGGTATGCGTGAGTTTGAAGACCTGCAAAGCGTACACCCTAATCTGCCTATGGTGGGAGTTCCCGGAAACTGCGATTACAGTTACCGGGAACCCCATACCAGGGTTTACCAGGATGGGGATTTAAGGATTATGCTTACCCATGGGCATTATTATCATGTTAAAGATGGATTGGAGTATTTGCTGGGGGCTGCAAAGTCTTCCAATGTATCAGCGGTATTATATGGGCATACCCACCGGGAGAAGGTGGAACAGGAAGATGGTTTATGGATTGTTAATCCCGGAAGCCTGGGGTTTTCAAGAACGTATGCACTGCTTGAAATTACGCCAAAGGGAATCCAGGCAGAGATAAGGGTTTTGGCCCGATAAGCTAAAGCAAATTTGCTTTATCGAATCTCCATTATTTCTTTCAAACCTAATATTTTACCCCCAACTTTTTCATCCTCCGCCATAGGGTGGACGGGTTAATATGGAGCATCTGCGCAGCTAAAGTACGATTCCCGCCGCATTTTTTTAAAACCTGTTCCAATTCCTCGGCGCGGGGATCTTTCAGTATAACTTTTTCCTCTTGGTTTGGAGAAGCGAAGGACGTTTCTCCCTCCATACTCTCTTTAATAAAAACCTCGTCTACAATCCGCTTAGGTGTAGTCAATACCAATCTGCGGCAGCAGGATGCCAGTTCGGGCAGATTATAAGGCCATTCCTGCATTTGTATCCATTTTTCTGCATTGTTGGTCAATCGAATAAACCGGGAAAACCTGTTTTGGCTCTGCTGTAAAAAATAATGTGCCAGGGGAAGGATATCGTCTTTCCTTTCCCTTAAAGGCGGGATACGAACCGTAAGGGCATTAAGAGCATAGAAAAATCCAGGGTGCATCATGCCGCTGCCCAAAAGCTCCACAGGGGAACGGGTTTCAGAGGCAATTACCCGCAGCCGCGCCGGAAAAGGGCGGCTGTCACGTCCGCGAAAAATAATGCCCTGTGTGAGCAGGCGTTCCAGGCGAAATTGCGCTTCCAAGCTTAACGACCCTGCCTGTTCTAAATATAAAGTTCCGCCTTCTGCCATACCTGCGTATCCTTTAGAAAGGATACGCCCTTCTATTGTTTCAGTTCCAAAAATGGCATCGCACTGTTCCAAATGATCAATACACCCACAGGGAACGATTATAAATGGGCCGGAGGGGTTGCAGCTATGGATACAGCGTGCAATCGTTTCCTTTCCTGTTCCAGCTTCCCCTAGTAAAAAAACCGGAACAGATAGGGCAGAGACTTCTTTTGCCTGACGGATAACTTTTTGATACGTTTGGGAAACGGCGATTAAATCCTCAAAGTGCAGGCCCCCTGATTGTCCCCGGCGGTAAAGTTCCCGGCGCATTTGGGTTTCCATTTCTTCCAGCCTGCGGCCTTCATGAAAAGATAAAATTGCCCCATTGGGGCGGCCTTCCACCAGGATAGGGGTCATAGTGGCAGCTAAGGTTGTAGCCCCTGCCGACAACACGACTGAAAACAATTCTTCTCCCTTCTCAAAAACCTGGTTCACTAGCTCTGGCGGGAAGTCGGGAAACTGTCTGCACAATGGCTTCCCTTCCAATTCCCTTTCCGCTTTGCCAAGCAAAAGTTCCGCAGGATGGTTTGCATGGGTGATAATTCCTTCCCCGCTGATACGGAGAACCCCATTGTGCGTATTATCCAGGAGTGTTCGGAATTCTGCGGTGTTGCGCTTTTCCAGATTGCTGGCAAAGGCTACCTTCTCTGCAACGCGGAAAGCCTCTGCAATTGATTCCCTGCCTGAAGACAGGAATAAATGGGGCAAGCCTAACTGTAAGGCTTTACGGCAGACTGCATCTCCGCCAATGACAAGTTCTGCTCCATCTGTTTTAGCCTGGACAACGGCAGAGGGAATTTGAGAGGAATCCTCTACAAAATAGTGGGTTAGGGCAACATTGTACAAATTATTGAAAGATGACATATCACAGAACATATTGGAAAACCCAACGACTGCTATATTAGGGCGCTGGTTTTCTGCAAGGGGGAGAACCGCTTTTGCCTGAAGGATAAGGGAAGCCATTTCCTGGCCTGTCAGTTGGATTTCTACAACAGGGATTGGAACAGCGTGTTTCATCAGGGAAGCCTGAACCCCCCGGCCAATCAGGATATCCGCCCCCTGTTCGACTGCCCAGCGGGCCTTTTCAGCAGCCTGATCTGTTTCAATGGCTTGGACAAGAAGCAGACAGGCAGAACTATGCCGGAGAAGCTGTTGGGCGGCTTCCTCAGCTTGTTTGACCATTTCCTCGCGGGGAACGAAACAGATTAGATTCGCCATAGGATAAGCTCCTTTTTAATCTTACCGTTTAGGGGTAATAGAGGGATTTCGCGCCTGGCGGATTTCGTTCGGCTCTACTGAACTGGCGGCCAGAGTTGTCACCCTGGCCGCCATATCTTTTTGCATTGCTTTATGTACTGCCTGCTTTTGGTTTATTCCCTTTATTTTTTCATGATTGCACCTTTATTTGCGCTTTCTACCCATTTTGCATATCTTCCCAGCCATCCGGTCTTAATAGAAGGTTCCTTTGGCGACCAGGATTTTTTCCGTTCTGCCCATTCCTCGTCGGAGATATCGGCATGAATTGAATAATGTGGAATGTCAATTTGAATCATATCCCCATCTTTCAGCAGACCGATTTCCCCGCCTTCAGCAGCTTCCGGGCAGACATGACCAATTGACGCCCCCCTTGAAGCGCCGGAAAATCTCCCGTCGGTAATTAATGCAACTGTTTTATCCAGCTTCATTCCTGCCAGCGCGCTGGTTGGGTTAAGCATTTCACGCATACCGGGGCCGCCTTTTGGCCCTTCATAACGGATAACCACAACGTCGCCGTCCACAATGCGGCCATTATAAATGGCGTCAATGGCTTCATCCTCGCTGTCAAAAACCCTGGCAGGCCCAGTATGGACCAGCATTTCAGGGGCTACAGCACTTCTTTTAACAACGCATCCTTCCCTAGCAATATTTCCCCATAAAACCGCCAAACCTCCGGTTTTGGAGTAGGGTTCTTCTACGGTGCGGATGGTTGAGGTATCACGATTTACAGCGTTCTGGATATTTTCCAAAACGGATTTCCCAGTAACAGTAAGCAGGGAACCATCAATCAGTCCATGCTCTGCAAGCTGCTTCATTACAACCGGAACCCCTCCGGCAGCATTGAGGTCTTGGATATGGGTTGGCCCTGCCGGGGCAAGATGGCAAAGGTTCGGAACAACTTCGCTGACCTCATTAAATGTCTCTAAACTGACGGGAGCTTCAGCTTCATTGGCAATTGCCAGCAAATGGAGAACGCTGTTTGTAGAACATCCCAGCGCCATATCAGTAGCAACTGCATTTTTAAAGGCGGCAGGCGTTAAAATATCCCTTGGACAAATGTTTTTCTTTACCAATTCCATAATCTGCATCCCCGAACGTTTGGCTAATTGGATTCGCTCGCTATGTACTGCCGGAATTGTACCATTGCCGGGCAGCGCCATCCCAATCGCTTCACTCAGACAGTTCATGGAATTAGCGGTGTACATCCCTGAACAGCTTCCGCATCCAGGGCAGCAGTCCATTTCAAACTGTTTCAGTTCGTCCGCATCAATAAATCCGGCCTTGTAGCTGCCTACTGCTTCAAACATTTTGCTCAGACTGATTTCTTCCCCGTTATGGCATCCTGCCATCATCGGCCCGCCGCTGATAACGATAGAGGGGATATTCAGGCGCGCCGCCGCCATTAACATGGCAGGGACTATTTTATCACAGTTAGGGATTAATACCAGCCCGTCAAAACCATGGGCCAGCGCCATCGTTTCAATACTGTCTGCAATCAGTTCGCGGCTGGGAAGGCTGTATTTCATTCCTTGATGCCCCATTGCAATCCCATCACATACCCCAATAGCCGGAACCAGAATTGGCGTTCCGCCTGCCATGCTTACGCCGGTTTTGGCGGCAGCGGCAATTTTATCTAAATGAATATGGCCGGGGATAATTTCATTAAAGGCGCTGACCACTCCGATTAAAGGGCGGTTCAGTTCTTCATCTGTATAACCCATTGCATAGAACAGAGAACGGTTAGGGGCACGTTCCGGCCCTTTAATTACATTTTCACTTCTAAGAGACACTGTAATACCTCCTAAATATGTGCCCGAAGGCGGATTTATTTTCAGTCCGGTTTTCTTTCATTATAGATTATTTTAAAAATTTGTCAACCCTCTTTAAAAGGGCAGACAACTTAAAAAGCTTTCAAACTTATTGACAGCGCTACATTAAAAGGAGTATAATATAAATACAAACGAGGAACCTGAAAGACGGTTGCTCCCTCATTAGCAGTTAGAAATAACCGTAGAGTTAGCAGGTCTAGCGGTTATTTCTTTTTGCCGTTATTATGAAAAAAGTTGACGATTGAAATAACAAGATTAATGATACTTACTATTGCAATCGTATACTGAAGTAAAGAACCCCATGTAACAACTTCTGTCATCCGTTTCCCCTCCCTTCCGCGTACAGACTGCACGCTTGCGAAAGGGGAATCCAAACATAAAAAGAAATGTACTCCCCTTTCTGGAAATCAGGTAAAAGGGAGCAACCGCCCGTCTATTTTGGCTCCCCTAAGAGAACCAAAATTCAGATTCCTCGTTTGTATCTTTTATAATAGCTATAATTCGACTTTTTGTCAATTATGTATTTGGAATTTAGAGGGTAAAATATTTAAAATGTCTTGACAGAAGCACTTCAGAAAATGTATAATATAAATACAAACGAGGAACCTGAAAGACGGTTGCTCCCATAGGCTATTAGAAATAACCGTAGGGCTCAAATCTAGCGGTTATTTCTTTTTGCCGTTATTATGAAAAAAGTTGACGATTGAAATAACAAGATTAATGATACTTACTATTGCAATCGTATACTGAAGTAAAGAACCCCATGTAACAACTTCTGTCATCCGTTTCCCCTCCCTTCCGCGTACAGACTGCACGCTTGCGAAAGGGGAATCCAAACATAAAAAAGAAATGTACTCCCCTTTCTGGAAATCAGGTAAAAGGGAGCAGCCGCCCGTCTATTTTGGTTCTCCTAAGAGAATCAAAATTCAGATTCCTCGTTTGCTGATTTATATCATACCTGCGTTTTCTCTATTTGTCAATTATTTTATAAAAAAACAAATATTTTTTGCAAGTTTGCCGCTTGACTTTTCCTTAAAATGCAAGTAGTATAGTTCAGACCTTCATTTTTACAGCCTGCATTTCAATTAAACGCCGGTTACGGCAGGAAAGGTTAAGTGATTTTTTTGGTCAGGGATATGACACAGGGCAGCCCCTTGAAACTTATCTTAGGGTTTGCCATTCCTATGGCAATCGGGAACATTTTCCAACAGCTTTATAGTATGGCAGATACCATTATTGTGGGAAAATTTGTCGGAGTGGATGCGCTTGCAGCAGTTGGCTCAACAGGTTCTTTGAACTTCCTAATCCTAGGATTTGTCCTGGGGATTTGCAGCGGTTTTACCATCCCTATTTCCCAATGCTTTGGCGCAGACGATATGAAAGGTATGCGCCGCTGTGTTGCAAATTCTATTTACTTGTGCGTTGCCATTACTGGTCTGCTTACTATCATTACTCTGTTATTTACCCGCCAGTTTTTACAATGGATGCACACCCCTGAGGACATCTTCCAGGGTGCATACGACTATATTATTGTTATCTTTGGCGGGATGTTTGCAATGATGCTTTATAATCTTCTCTCTGGGTTTCTCCGCGCCTTGGGGGACAGCCGGACGCCATTGTTTTTCCTGATTGTTTCTTCTATTGTAAATATTATACTGGATTTGGTATTTATCTTGATGTTCCATACAGGGGTAGCGGGGGCAGCATGGGCAACCGTTATTTCCCAGATAGTTTCCGGGGTCCTATGTTTGGTCTACATTATAAAAAGGTTTCCGGTTCTTCATTTGGATAAAGACGATATGACTGTTGATACCAAAATAATGGTTCGTCTGGCACGAAATGGAATTCCTATGGCACTACAATTTTCCATTACGGCAGTAGGCAGTATTGTAATACAAACAGCCGTAAATACATTAGGTTCTGCTGTTGTTGCCGCTATCACTGCCGCTGGAAAAGTCCAAAACCTGGTGACACAGCCCATGGACTCCCTGGGGGCAACTGCCGCTACCTACTGCGGACAGAATTTAGGCGCGCAGAAGGTGGATCGCATCCATCAGGGATTTCGTAAATTTGTTATGGTTTCAACCATTTATGCTATATTCTGTATGGTCGTTGTGATGGTGTTTGGCTCTACCATCTCCCTGCTCTTTGTAGATAAATCTGAAACCGCCATTTTAGGGCTGATTAGACAATATTTAATCTGGAATGGAGCCTTCTTTATTCCCTTGGCTCTTATCTTTATTTTCCGAAACGGGCTCCAGGGGATGGGGTTTGGGATTTCCGCTATGCTGGCCGGAATCTGTGAAATGGTGGCTCGTTCCGCAGTTGCCTTTACCTTAATAAAACCTTTGGGGTTTACAGGAGCCTGCCTTTCCAATCCTGCGGCATGGGTTGCCGCTGACCTGCTCCTTATCCCCATGTACTTCCACGTTATACGGATTCTTGACGCCAAGTTTAAGGCAAAATAATCAATAGCTTTCATTTACATATCTTCAGAAGGGGAGGCCGTCTGTTTGGAAACGGACGGCTTCCCCTTTCCCACAGTTTGGACAAAATCAATTAAAAAAGAGGATAGTGTAACTGTTATCAGGGAAAATGCAATTCTCTTGAAGGGGATATAAGTAAGGGAAAGCAAAAGAACTGTTATATCTGTTGCAAGATATGCCCTTGAAATCCGACAGCGGGTAAGTTTGGAGATAACCAGCGCTAAAGCATCATCACCTCCGCTTGAACCTCCCTGGCGGATAACAATGCCACAGCCAATTCCAACAAATAGCCCGCCAACCAATGCGGCAGCCAGCGGATGGGCAGATAAATTCGGAAGGACTGGCGGGAAGGACTCCCATAAACGGGAAAATCCTGCAAAACACAAGGTAGAAAAAATGGAGGTTTTTAAAAAGTCTTTTCCTAAAAATCGGAAGCCTAATAGGTAACAAATTGTATCCAAAATAGGGGAAAGGATGGATGGGGATAGACCAACCCAATAGTTTAAAAAAAGCAGCATCCCCAAAACGCCTCCTTCTGTTATCCCTGTTTGCCGGTGGATATTGTAGATACCAAAGGAGAGGATGGATGAGCCAAGAAGGATTAAAAGGACTTTTGGAAGAGGGAATAACCGTCGGCGTTCCTGGGTAATGCGCGCTAAAAAAGACATGGAGATTTACCTCGTTTCTAAAGATAATGTGAATTAGAACCTGTATTCATAACCGGAGGATGCTGGATGAGCGAGGATTTTTCCAGCCAGACAAGGAGGTTTTCCGCAGCAATCCTGACGGATTGCAAGGGAAAGCGACGCAGTATGGCGGGAAAAAGACCGTTCAGACAGCGTGGAGCGGTTGTGAATACAGGTTCTTAGATAAGGCTCATTTGCTTATCCCCGCAAATCAGACTTACAATACTTTAGACAGGAAATCTTTTAATCTTGGGTGCTGCGGATTTGCAAAAAACGCATTAGGTTCATTCTGTTCCACAATTACGCCGCCGTCCATAAAGAGCACCCTTGTTCCCACTTCCCTTGCAAATCCCATCTCATGTGTAACAACAACCATCGTCATACCTTCATCCGCCAGTTCACGCATCAATTCCAATACTTCCCCTACCATTTCAGGATCCAGCGCGCTGGTAGGTTCATCAAACAGGATAACATCCGGGTTCATTGCCAACGCCCTAACAATAGCAATCCTTTGTTTTTGTCCGCCGGAGATGCTGCTGGGGTATACGTCCGCCTTATCCGACAAGCCGATTCTCTCCAGTAATTTCCGGGCTTTTTCCTCTGCCTCATCTTTAGTCTGTCTCTTTAATGTCACAGGAGCCAAAGTAATATTTTGTAAAACCGTCAAATGGGGGAACAGGTTAAAGTGTTGGAAAACCATGCCCATTTTGCACCGTACCGCGTCAATGTTGGTGCCTTTTGCAGTAATGTTCTTTCCCTCAAACCAAATTTCCCCGCCAGTGGGGGACTCCAGTAAATTCAAACACCGCAGAAAGGTAGACTTCCCCGAACCGGATGGCCCAATTACAACAACCTTTTCACTCTTTTGGATTGTCTCGGTAATTCCATTTAGAACAACATTGTCGCCAAATTGTTTGGTAAGGTTTTTAACTTCTATCACTTTTCGCCAGTCTCCTTTCCAGGCGGCTGAAAATCTTTTCCAGCCCAAGGGTCATTATCAGATAAATAAGGGCTACTGTAAAAAGCGGAACCCATGGATTATAAGTAGCGTTGCGGATCATATCCCCGGCCTTGGTCAAATCAGTAACAGCAATAAAGCTTGCCACTGACGTTTCTTTAATCAGTGCAATAAATTCGCTGGTGTAGGTGGGCAAAACTGCTTTAATAGCCTGAGGCAGAATAATCTTCCATAAGGTTTGGCTGTAAGAAAGCCCCAAAGAACGCCCGGCTTCCATTTGGCCCTTGTCTACCCCCTGGATGCCCGCCCGGAAAATTTCAGTGCAATATGCGCCGGAGTTTATCCCGAAGGCAAGGCTTGCCACCATAATTTCGTTTTTGCCGGAAAAGATAACAAAGCCGAATATCATTAACTGTGTCACCATGGGAATTCCCCGGATAATCGTAGTATATAAGTTTGCAAACCATCGCAGCGGCTTGATGGTGGATATTTTCATCAGTGCAAACAAACACCCCAGAATCGTTCCTATGATGATTGCAAAGAAAGCAATTTCAATGGTTTTTCCCAAACCGCTGAGAATAACCTTCCATCCTTCGTTGGCAATCAGCACCCGGTTGATTACCTGAAAAAAATTGTTCATTCCGAATTGATGCCCTCCCTCTGTAAATATGCTAATAAGGACGGCCAAAGGCCGTCCTTAAAACAGCGGAAATACCCAGAAACCTTTATTTTCTGTAAATGATTACCTGCTTAGAATTAAAATAGGTATCAGAAAAGCTTACTTCCTGCAAACGTTCCTCTGTAATGGTCATACCTGCGGCAATCATGTCAATGTTGCCGGATTGGAGCGCCATAATTAAACCGTCAAAAGCCATGTTGGTAATTTCCAGCTTTTTCCCGTTATCTGCCGCAATTTCCCGGCACATGGCAATGTCAAAACCTACTACGTCGGTTCCGTCCAGAAATTCAAAGGGAGGGAATTCTGCATTGGTACCCATTTTAATAACGTCTGTATTATTTGCGGACTTGTCCTCTAATTCTTTCCATTTGCCGGAAGCAATGGTATCAAGCAGGGTATTATAGGTATCTCCCTGTTTGATTTTTTCAAGGGATGCGTTGATTTGTTCCAGTAAAGCAGTATCTTCTTTGCGTACTGCAATAGCGTATTCCTCAGCTTCCAAACCGGGATCGAATATGGTAAAGGTATCGTTTTCCGCTACAATGGATTCAGCGGGAAGCTCGTCAATAATGATGCAGTCAATGTTGCCTGCCTTCAATGCTAACGCTGCATCCATGCCGGAACGGTAGCCTTTTACATTGTTGTCGGGGTCGCTGCTGTTTTCCTTGGCAATGCCTTCCCCTGTCGTGCCGGATTGTACGCCGATTTTCAGGCTTGCGATATCTGCCAGGCTGGAAATTTCAATTTTGGGCAGGTTGTTCCCGCTGCATCCTGACAGCATACCAGCGGAAATTACCGCCGCCATGAAAAACGCGCCTGCTTTTTTTAACATATTCATGATAATTCCTCCAAGTATCAGTTTGCGGGACGCTCCCGGTTGGAAGCTTTCCTGCGTGAATAATATATCACACAATATACGCAAATGCAAGGGAATTTCGGAGGATATTTGAATTTTTATTCATTATCATTCATATTAACTACAATAACAGGGCTTTGAAATGATTTTTTTGCCTAAACTGCTGCTGCCTTCCCCATATAATGGAACGTTAATCAATCTCAAGTTGTTTAGGCAATGCCTGAAGATGGGAACTGCTATGGGCCGCTGGGATCAAAATACCCGCTGTATTTAATGTCTTCAACAACATCTCCTCCTGTTCCAGATACCATATGGATGCTGGAACGGAGGATTTTATCCAGCCTTTGGATTCTATTCCGCAAAGCATTTGCTATAGCTCTGCGGCGGTTTTCATCCAAAAACAGAGAATTTTTGGTGAGTTCCATCCACTCATCTTCAATGTTATCCAACTTTTCCAGTTCCAGCCAGTCAAAAGAGGAAACCAATTTTATTTGCTCTTCGTGGCTGGTCTTAAATGGCTTGCAGACTGCTTTCACACTGCCAATCATAGTGGCTGGTTTGTCAAACCAGAGGGATGTTCCGCTATCATAAATGGGGGCTGCGCCTGTATATTTCAGCGTTTCAGCATCACGCAGTACACCAAAATTGTTTTGGTGCCGATCCTCATTGAAAATGATGTAATCCAATACGATCATTTGATCCACTGCCAGTTGAATCCCAGGGATGCCCAAGGCGCTGCAGCAGTTCAGGTAATGTTGATGTATGGAAATATGATTGGGTTTTCTTTCAGTCTGCATGATATACCATGCAGTAATCAGTTCTGAGTCAGAAGTAATAAAGTCTTCGCATAAACTGTATGGGTAGTCTTCCTGCACTGTCAAAGAGTATGATGTATGAGGAATCCCAAGGCGTTTCATAATGATGCTGGCAATGACCTCATTGTAGGGTTCCTGCTGGGTGGCGCCGCTGCCGCCTTTGAGTAAGCAGCGTTTTCCATCCGCAATGACCCACTTCTTCTTCAGCCAGCCATCCGAAGTGTTGTCCGGCGACATCATGTTCATTCTTTCGCTGGACGGGCCCCGGCCAAAAAGGATATTTCCCACATCGTCGGAAAAATCATTTTGGAAGAAATTAATGTCCTCCCACTGGATGTTTTCCGATACCGGGCATATCCAATATTGATCCGATAGGCTGAGCCCCAGACATTTTTCCAAAAGGAGCTGTGTGCTGGACACGCCCAGTTTTTTGAGCGCATCCTGGATGCGGTCACGGCTGGCAGGGATTGCCCTTCCAGCCCACCATGAATTAAGCGCTTGCCGGTCTGCAATCCCATTTTTTACAGGTATTCCAACCGGGATGTGTTCCGGGTTCTTTATCGTGCCAATGGAACGAATCACCCCCGTGGCGCCGTCTAACTGGATATCGGCAGCAGGGATATGCTTGTGCATTAGGATATAATTTCTGTTTGCCACCATATCACCTCTTTTGTTTTTGCTGTTACTTCTGCCAACCTATATTTTCCACTGTTGCCTTGTATCCTCTGTTCCCTCAAAATATTCTGTTATAATTGACCCCGCCTTTCTTTTTTAGTCAATTATATCACTTTTTCTTTCCATTTTCATGCGGCTGCCCTGTGTTCCGCCCCCAAAAGCCCCCATATGCTGTCTGCGCCGGCGTTTAACGCTTGCTGGAATATTTCTTCGTCGTCCGATTTAAGGGTAATGTCTGCTTTAGGGGCAGGGGAACAGCCCGTTATTGATAACATAATAACTGTAATGATAAGTATGAAATATTTCAATTCCTAATCCTTCCCGCTTGGTACAGCCTTAACATAGATTTCTGAACCGTCGTCCAAAACCTCGACAAGCCTGCTTTCTCCTTCTTCCAAATCGCTGAGGTCTATATGTCCCGGCAGGGTTTCCAGATAGGCAAAAAGTTCTTCATAGGTAGAAATTTCTCCCTCGCCGGGATCGAAGCCTTCCACCTTAGCGCGATAAAATTCTATCATTTCTGAAAGATGTTCTTCTTCGGACATATCTTTATTGTCCTCCATGTTGACGTATACCGTCTTTTTTGCGTTTTTCGGCGGCGCTTCATCTTGGGAAAATGCTGCAATGGAACCTCCTGCCAGGAGGACTGCCAACACTATGATTCCACAGATCAATGTTTTTAATTTTATTTTATCGACTCCTTTAAAACGATAGAATCCCAAAATATCCTTATCGTTTTTGATATAATCCCTTTGTTTATTATATCGACTGATTTCGACAAAAGTAAAGCGCTTTATATAAGGTTATGGAGCAAAAACTTTTAGCTTCTGCTCCATATTGATACTTTTTCTGACAAAATCATTCAGCAAATGGTGTTATAGGATAAGAAATATCCACAGCTTCTTTTTCAAAGGCTTGCGGAGAAATATAATAATAGTTCCCTTCTGGTTCCGCTTCCTTTGCTGCACTTGTATTGGAAGGTATTACTTTTAAAATTAAACTGTTATCCTCTCCTACGGAAAGAGACAGCAATGTATTATCTCCAATATTTTCTAATCTTTTCCAAGGAAGCTCCTTTAAATCCAATGTATCTGGTTCAAACCGTATAATAGCCTTTCTTCCATAATCAAGAAGAAATAAATCCTTTTCGGTATTATAAAAAGAGTTGCATTTTGAATAAATTACTGACTCTAGCTCATCATAAATTAAGGATGCAATTATTTTTGATGTATCTCCCTCAGCTTGAACAATAAATGACCCCTGGGAACTATCATGTTGGATATAGAAACAGCCATTATCAAGAGCTACCAAATATCCGGGACAATAGTCTTGATAATAACGAGATTTATATTCAGAAATTTCACTCGGCAAAATAATTTTTTCCTTTTGATTCCCTTCTAAATCATACCCTAGAAGATAATGTTCCTTTTGCACTGTATTAATAGGCTTTGTTATATAAACCCATATCATATTATTATGATATGAAGCCGCATTTACATAATCTTCTGTCTCAAACTCTATAACAGGTTTCATAGTATCTTCTATACAGTTGTAAAGATAAACCCCTTGGGTTGAATATCCATCCCAGTTTTTCATCCATATTAGAAATTCGTTTTGACTGAGCCATTCTAATTGAGATGTTATCATCCCTCTGCTTCCATAATTATAACCTTTTTTAAGAGTTTTTTGGTTAAAGTCATAAATATATGTTCCAATTTCAGGCTGCGGAGTAGGATTAAGAGAAAGATTAACTGGTTGTGTGTCCATTCCTACTATATACAGTTTTCCATCTTGCAATAAACAGGAACCATTATGGTAATCTGCAACATTCATATTTTGCTGAAATTTTTCTGTATCATTGGTAAGGGTTTTGCTCTTTAAATTATATGTTCCATATTGTATATTTTTTTTGTGAAGTGTATATTTATCACGTTCCCTTCCTTCTAACGTTTCCTCAGTCTCTCCAGCATAACAGATGTAAGCTGTATCCTTATCCAGTGCAAGAATTTTAACTGATTCTGGATATTGTATATTAAAATGTAATTCTTGAATAGTATTATCTTTAATCGGTTGACAGGATGCCAAAATAACGCACAGAGAGATTAAGCAGAAAGATTTGATAAATAGTTTCATTTTATTTCCTTCCCATTCGTATAATTTTCACATATAGGGAAGCACCGATATATGATTGGTGCTTCCCTGTCCAACTTACAAAATGTTAAATACTAACAAAGGATAACATTATCGTAGTCTTTAATAACATCATACATAAGGCTATTGGCAATCCATTTAACCCCTGCTGTACCAGAACGACCAGGATCAACAATGAAAACCTTATTTGTTCCAGTATTAATCCCACTTACATTTAGATAATGTACCGCATCGTAGCCAAAGTCAGAAACATGTCTATAGGTGTCAATCACTGGAATGGGGGGATAGTCCCCTATAATTGCATAATAAAATTCATTTAGCATATCATCAATGCTATAAACTCCAACCTGCGCATATCCAGTATGTGACTGCCTGTCATTAAGTACATCCAAGAGAGTTTGAATGTCAATATATTCTGTCTCGTCGGTAGCACCCATAGCACTAGCAAGGCTGGATGTAGATGGAATTGTCCCATTTATATAGGCTAAGGTTTGCTTTGCAGTAAATACTGCACACCATGTAGGGTGTCCAGTTTGTGCATAATGGGGAACACTGATGGTTACAGTCCGTACCCTCTCTAAAGAAAAGGGGTTACTGCGGTTGCCGCTTAACTTATCCTTAACCTGTGTAATTTGTTCAGGGGTACCAATACGTTCAATGCTCTCTATTTGTTTTTGTGTTGTAGTTAGAAGGTCAGGAACATCCCTTTTAACATCCTCTGCTGCAAACGCCGGCATAGAGGAAACCGCGCTCATAGAGAGCGCCAAAAGAACCGCCACGAATTTCCTTAGCTTTTTCATAAGAAAAGCCCTCCTTAATTATTTTATTCCCATACTGCGCACATATAGGAATTCTCAGGAAATTTCCCTATTGCTAAATAAAGACAACTAAGAAGAAAAAACGTGACGAAAAAATTTTGGAAAAAATTTTTTTAAAAAACCGTCACGTTTCGGCTGTTCAGTTGTCTTAATTGAAAAGGAGGTGAAAAGGGCGTGGGAGAAGTAAAAGAAAGAAGTCCTTTATTCAATGGCGAGGCACGAAAGAAACTGATTGAAAGGGTATACCGGAGTTCGTTTCAAAAGCTGTGCTGGTTTTCCTATACAATTGCAGAGGATATGGAAACAGCCGAAGAACTTACAACTGAGGCATTTGTCAGACTAATGGAACATCAGCCGGAACTATACGAAGAAAGTGAAGAGGGTATCATTAGATATCTTTGCGCAAGTATCCGAAATATTAGTTTAAATTGGATAAAAGGACAAAAGTTTCGGGAACATCTCTCACTTAATGCTACATTAATGGACGATCTTTCCCTTTTCGAAGTGATTGCAGACCCTAACGAGACTCCAGAACAGAAAGTCTCGCGTCAGGAGATGTACAATACGCTGCATAATGCAATTGAACAACTGTCCCTAAGACAAAAGAAATGTATAGAGTTTTACATACAGGGACTAGACCATAACGAAATTGCAAAGCGGATGAATATAACCCCTGACGCATCAAGATCACTTAGAGCTAGAGCAATTGAAAATCTGCGTTCCATTCTGGGTTGAAACCTCAATCAATAAAAGCGGAAGGAAGGTGAGTCCATGTTTCCCCATGAAGAAAATAACCATTCTTTTAAATGGACACAGGAAGAAGAGGAGGAAGCGTATAAGGAATTTTTGGAATCTATGAAAACGTTCCCAGAATCTCAGATAACTCAGGAAAAATTCTTTTCAGAGGAAAAGCTGGAACGCATCCACGAACGGATTTTTGGACAAACCAAGCCTAAACGGTTTCCACGTGCAAAGAAATTTTGGGTAATTGTTGCAGCTGCTGCCGCTATTTTAGGTACTATGACGACAGCGGCAGCTTTTCAGAACCGCTTTCGAAGGTTTTTTCTTCATGAATCCAGCATTGCCACGGATGTAGAAGTCCTGCCGCCGGATGATGGCGAAAACAGCGAAACAATCTCTTATTATTGGGATGCCGAGTATGTACCGGAAGGGTATACCGTTTATTTTTCGGATATTTCCGATATGGATACTACAATTATGTATACTAATGAGGGGGAAAACCCTATTACAATTTCAACAATCTCTCTTACTGCAATCCCATCCATTGATACAGAGGATACACAAAAACAGGATGTGGAAATTGCTGGCGGCTCAGGATATCTATATACCACATCAGATGAGTCCAAAATAAGGCTGCTGCTTTTATATGCTGATTGTGTCCTTTTTATCAGCGGGGAAGGGATTTCTCGGGAGGAACTGTTTAAAATGACAGACTCCCTTTATACAACAAATATTACCATAAATCAGGAGGATTTGCAATGAACATCAGAAAAATTTTAGCGTCTGTTTTGACCGTAAGCGCGGTAATATGCTCCATAGGGAACGGCGTATTTGCTTATGAAAGCAGAAACGAGGGAGAAAATGTCTCTGTGCAAAATGAGGGATCTGTTTTAAGATATGCCCAAATAGCAAAATTCACTCCCACAATTAACTCCAGCGGATCTATCAAAGTCAGTCTCACCCTTCGGTCTGGTTTAGACTATTCCATGACGCTTGAACTTGAACAGTATGTCGGCGGTTCCTGGGAGTCCATCGACAGTTGGTATTTAGATGGGAATTATGCTGGCACCATCTCCGAAAGCTGTTCTTTGGAAAGCGGGGAAAGATACCGCGCCCGCGCCTATGTGGAGGTATACGACGAATACGGGGATATTGTGGAAAGCACCACTAAGTATTCCTCCGCTATAACTGCCCGCTGAAACCTGCTCCTGCTTTTTCCATCATAATTCCAAAATTTCCAGAGGTTCCCATACCGCTTTCCCGCAGTATGGGAACCGCCCTTTTCATCTATAAAATTCTTGACAAAGCCTTTTCGGGGGATGTATAATAAAAACAAATGAGGGGCCCGTAAGACGGCTGCTCCCCCTACTGGTTACAAAGAAATAGCCGTAGAGTTGTCAGTCTGGCGGCTATTTCTTTGTTATGTTATGGAACAGATTAATCAACGCGATAACAAGGTTAATGATACTTACTACCGCAGTTATGGACTGAAGCAAAGCGCTCCAAGTAACAACATCTGCCATCCGCTTCCCCTCCCTTCTGCGCGCAGACCGCACGCTTGCGGAAGGGGCTGCACATGCTTCAAAGAAATGTACTCCCCTTCCTGGAAAGTCCGCAGGGGGAGCAGCCGCCCGTCCGGTTTGAATCCTTGGATGGTCTCCAAACCGCGGGTTCCTCATTTGTTTCTCTAAAAATACCATATTTTTCCTATTTTGTCAATCGTTTTATGCCGATGAAAGGGGTATGCTGTAAAATTTTGCAGCATACCCCTTATTTTGGGCTGATTTCCAGAATCATCCGATTCTGACTGGGGTTTTTTCTCTCCTTTCGGGGAACCATACCATTACAGCCGGTTATTACCGGCCTATCATTGTGAAAGAAGGTACTATATTATGAATCGAGTCATGTCTTCCGCTGTATCCGGCCTTGTGCTGACTGCTGCCATTGGAACCGCTGCCTATATGGCTTCCCACAGCCCCCAAGCCAAACGCAGGAAGTTAAAACGTACTGCCAACCATGCCCTCCATACTTTGGGGGATATGGTGGACACGGTTGCCTGCATGATGCACGGATAACTGTTCCTAAGAGCCTGTTTAGGATCTCAACGTGTGCGGATTAGCGAGCGGATTTTTTGCCCAGCAAGGCAAAAACCCGCAGCAATCCTGACGGATTGCAAGG
>CAOJXI010000004.1 GCA_948465665.1 uncultured Clostridia bacterium
TTCTCTTGCAGCCATCCAGCAAACCAACGGTTTGCGATGATGGCGTACCGAAAGCAGCAAACCCTAAAATTTTTCGTCGAACTCACGTTATGATAAAACCAAAAGAATGGGGGGAGGAGTATCCATGTTACAAACAATTTCAAAGCCGACGGAGCTGGTTCTGCCTGATACAGAAAGGCTATCCCTTGCCCAAACCCTGGACTGCGGGCAGAGCTTTCGCTGGACTTTTCAGAATGATGGTACATGGATTGGGGTTGTCGGGAAACGCGTGCTTTGGGTTAAAGAGGAAAAGGGCAAGCTTTTAGCAGGATGCCTGTCCAGAGCGGAAACAGATGGAGAAATGGAACCTTTTTTAAGGGAATACTTTGATTTGGATACAGACTATCAGAAAATCCAAAGACTATGTGGAAGCAATCCGGTATTAAAAGAAGCGGCGGCATTTGCAGGGGGAATCCATATCCTGCGGCAGGAGCCTTGGGAAGCCTTGTGTACCTTTATTTTGAGCCAAAATAATAATATCAAACGTATTACAGGGCTGGTTGAACGCCTTTGCGAAAATTTTGGGGAACCTATTTTGACCATAGATGGAAGGAAATATTTTTCGTTTCCAACTGCGGAAGTCCTTGCATCCCAAACTGAGGAAGGGCTTGCCCCTGTGCGGTGCGGATTCCGAGCGAAATATGTTTTAGACGCGGCGAAAAAGGTTTCTTCCGGCAAAATTGATTTGGATGCCCTGCGGGAAATCCCCACACAGGAAGCAATGGATATTTTGATGGGAATTAAAGGGGTTGGCCCTAAAGTGGCACAATGCGCGCTGCTTTTTGGGATGCACAAATTGGACTGCCTTCCAAGGGATGTTTGGATTGGCAGGGCAATGGACAGGCTTTTCCCGGAGGGGTTCCCCCAGGAGGTTCTGCCAATTGCCGGCGTGGCGCAGCAGTATTTGTTCCATTATGTCAGATGCTATCCTGAAATTTTGGAGGATGAAAAATAAGATGTACACGCTGATGAATAAAAATGTCCCCCTGATTGACTTTCACTGGGAAGAATCAAAACTGCGGGGCTGGTATACAGCAGAAGATAAAATTTATCAAAAACCGTGGTTTATCCATGATTTGAATATTTGGATAGAAAACAGAAGCATTACAAAACATCGGGAGCATATGTCCAAACTTTTGAAGGATTTGGGGCTGAAGAATACAAAAAGCATTATTGATTTTTCAAAGGGCTTAGCCCTTACAGATACTTTATGGATAAATGTGGATGATAAATATACCTGGGAGAAAGTAAACCTGTTTGACAATGAATTTGACCAGGTAATTGAAAAGATTGCCTTTGACGGGGGGATGTACGGGGCGCATTTTTCCACAACATCGCCGGAATTCGGAACAGATGGAAGTTTTGCCAAGTGCTGGCACAGGGAAGCAGATGGAACGATTTATCTTTATAAGCAGGGCTCATCCGGCGCAGCAAATACGGGAAAAGAGGTTTACAGTGAAATGTATGCCTCCCAGATACTGGATAACTTAGGATACCCCCATGTAAAATATGATATCATCCAATATAGGGGATGCCTGGTCTCCCGCTGTCCCCTGTTTACCAGCCAGAAAGAAATGCTGCTTCCAAGTACAGTTTTATTGGAGCCTGGGAAAGTTTCCTTTGGGGGGCTTCTTGAACGCTGCCGGGATTTGGGGATATTGCCGCAGTTAGCGGAGTATATGATTTTAGACGCCATTATATTGAACACCGACAGGCATTTGGGAAATATAGGGATATTATGCGATGCGGATACCTTTGAAATCAAAGGGCTGTCTCCTATCTATGATAATGGCGTTTCCCTGTGCTGTTATTATTATACAGACCCCCGCTATCCCAAAGCCGAAACCAGGACGCTGCTGGAATACGCTGAATCCCGGATTCCCAGCCTTTATAATGATTTTATTGAAGGGGCTGTGCGGGCAGCCAGCAGGAAACAAATAGAGCATTTATCAGTTTTATCAAATTTTAAGTTTGACTTTTCAGGAATGTACCAACTGCCGTTGGAACGGGTGCATATGCTGGAGGATTTGGTGAAACAGCAGGTTTCTAAATTGCAGAAATATGTATACTGAAAAGGGGGATTAAATCGTGAAAGTGGAGCAGTTTGTAAAATTGGCAGCGGTTACAATAACAGCGGCGGTATTGGGAGGATGTACAGCCCCGCAGACTCCTGGGCCGAAAGCAGATGAACCCCCGACAGTGCTGGGAGAATTTGCCAAACTGGATGAAGAAAAAGGAAACTGGATGAGCCTTACACCAGAACAGAGGATGGAGGATTTTGATTACCTTTATCAAACATTGACAGAGAATTTTCCCTACATCCACGTGATAAAGCGGATGATAGGAAAGGACATAAACGAATTGTACCAGCAATACCGTTCCAAAGAGGAATACTTTGAGACAGACGCGAAATTTTTCGCCATGCTGGAACAGTTTACCAGGGAAACGGAAGGGCTGGGGCATTTTAATATGCTTTCCCCTTTTGAATACGCAGATTATGCAGAAATGTATTCCCAAAAGCCGATCTTTAAGAAAAATCCTGACAATTTAAAACGTTGGAGCCAAAATTCAGAAGTCCTGCACAACGAAACTACTGTTACCAGTTATACCAAAATGGCAGAGGTCTTTTATCCAGTCTATGATGAAGTCATGGAATATTACGAAAATTTAGAAAAAGAATCTGTATCATCAGGGCTCCCCCAAAACCAAGATGTGGCAGCAGGGACTTCCAATGTAGAAACAAAAATCCTGGAACAAGGTAAAATTGCATATATTGCAGTCAATTCCCTTGCAACAGAGTGCTATGAGCGGGACAAAGAAATTCTGTTTAATTTTTATAAGCAAATTAAAGACTACCCTCATGTTATTTTTGATTTTACCCAAAACGGCGGCGGCAACACCTCCTATTTCAACGATTTGATTGTTGCCCCCAATATTGATGAAGTCCTTGCAGTGGATGTGTATTGGTTTATGAAGGATGGGGATTATAACAAGAAGTTCGTTTTGCCTTCCATGTACCGCCCTATCTCTGAAGCGCCAAGCCTTCCCCAAATGAATCCAGAGGATTTTGCAGATTTTGGATTGTTTCGAGAGGTTACGCATCGGGTAACTCCATTATCTTGGGAGAAGGAGCTTCAGGGAAAGTTATGGATATTGGTCAGCAAACGGGTTTTTTCATCTTCTGAGTATGCAGCGATGTTCTCAAAGGCAACCGGATTCGCTGCGTTGGTAGGAACATCTACCGGAGGGGATGGAATTGGCCCTGACCCACTTATTGCTGCATTGCCAAACAGCGGCTTCCTTTTTAGATATTCATCGGTTTATGGGACTACCCCTGATGGAACCAGCAGCCAGGAATTTGGGACGGAACCGGATATCGTCTCGCCAGAGGGGGAAACACCTCTGGAAACCTGCCTGAAAGCAATAGCAGAATTGGGATAAGGGTTTTACATTTTTAAGGAAAATCGCAGGTATATCCAAGAGCCTGAACAGTCTCTTGGATATACCTATATTTTTTGAAGTAATCGGCATAGGTCAACTGTTATATAAGTATAAGGCGGAAAAATTTTCAGACTATTCAAACCGTCTTAACAATAAACTATTATAATAGTTCAAAATAAACTATTGGAATAGTTTAGAAAAGAGGAATACAACATGATAAAAGAACGGTTTGTAAAATTAGCGGCAGTTTCAGCATTAGCGGTATTTCTGGGAGGGTGTGCAGCCCCGCAGCCATCGGGGCAGGCGCCCAGCGAAGAACCAACTGTTTTAGGGGAGTTTGTGAAGCTTGACAGCCAAGAGGGGAACTGGCTGGACATTACACGGGAGCAAAGGTTAGAGGATTTCGCTTATCTCTATCAAACCCTGAAGGAAAATTACCCATACTTCCATGTTGTCCAGCGGATGACAGGAAAGGATATGGAAAAGCTTTATCAGGAATATCAGGAAAAGGTAAGAACCTGCGATACCGACGCAAAATTCTTTGTAATCCTTGACCAGTTTACCAGAGCAGCAGAAATGATCGGCCATTTAAGCACCATATCGCCGCTGGATTACCCATGGCTTAAAGAGGCATATTCGGAACCTTCAGGGGATGGCTATGAAGATGGGTCACGCATGAAACGCATTGGAGAGGCGTATACCAATGAACGGACAGCCTTCTGTTATGAAAAAATGGACGAAGTATTCTGGCCGGTATTTGATGAAGTTATGGAATATTACGACAGTTTAGAGGAAGACAGTTCCCAGCCGGAAAGCGTCCCCGAAAACCGGGACGACCCCCAGGAACCCAGCAATGTGGAAACTCAAATATTGGAGCCGGGAAAAACCGCCTATATCAAAATCAATTCCTTTGATATGGCGGGCTATGAGCAGGATAAAAAGGTATTGTTTGATTTTTATGGGCAGGTAAAGGATTATCCCCATGTTATATTTGACCTCAGCGAAAACGGGGGCGGCGGGATGTCCTATTTTGATGATTTAATCGCTGCGCCGAATATTGACAAAACGCTTTCCACAGATGTATATATGTTTATGAAAGCTGGGGATTATAATGGGAAATTTATAGATTTTTCAGAATTCCAGCCAATCAGCGAAGCCCCTTCCCTTCCCCGCATGAACCAGGAGGATTTTGCAGGTTTTGATTTGTATATGCCGCTAACTTATCAGGTTGAGCCGCTGTCAAGTGAAAAAATGCTGAATGGGAAGCTGTGGATGCTGGTCAGCGAAAATGTATTTTCCTCGTCAGAATACGCGGCGATGTTTACCAAGGCGACAGGGTTTGCAGAGCTGGTGGGAACCACTACCAGCGGGGATGGGATTGGGATTGACCCGAACCCCATTGTACTGCCTCACAGCGGGTTTTTAGTGCGGTACAGCCCGATTTATGGCGTGACCCCGGACGGGGCCAGCAGCCAGGAATTTGGGACGGAACCGGATATCATTTCGCCGAAAGGGGAATCGGCTTTGGATACCTGTTTGAAAGAAATTGAGAAGATGGGGTAAATCATTATTCACATATTGAGAATATACGATTGCTTTTTTCATGGTATTGAGGTATAATTTTTATAGACGGGTATCATAAAACCAGGAAGAGGCGGTGTTATGGCAAAGGTTTTTGATGTTGCGAGGTATATTCTGAACCATGCCGGCGAAATGACCACAATGAAACTGGAAAAACTGGTTTATTATTGCCAAGCGTGGTCGCTGGCATGGGATGGCGTTCCCCTGTTTGAAGAAGATTTCCAAGCATGGGCGAACGGCCCGGTTTGCCCGGAACTGTTTGCAACGCATAAGGGATGCTTCTGGCTTGGCGAGGATTACTATAATAATTATGAACCGTATCAATTTACGCCATCCCAAATGGAGACTATGGATGCAGTTCTGGAAGGATATGGGGACAAAGAACCGCAATGGCTGAGTGAACTGACACATAAAGAGCGTCCATGGCGTGAAACCCGCAGGGGGATAAAGCCAGGTGAATTCTGTGATTTGGTTATTTCCAAAGACCTGATGCAGGAATATTATGGGGACTTGGAAAATGCCGAAGAAAGCAGGCTGGCAGGGGGAGCAGAGGAATGTTTTTCGCTGATTTGTCAGAATGGACAGGGATAAATGTCATTCTCAGGATGATCGCTGCTTTTGTATTAGGCGCGTTAATCGGCATAGACCGCGGGGCAAAGAGGAGGGGCGGCGGTGCCAGAACCGACGCGGCAGTCTGTCTTGGGGCTGCCATGGTGGTAATGACCGGGCAGTATATGGAAATGCGTTACCAGGGTACAACAGATGTGGCAAGGATGGCTTCGCAGGTGGTAAGCGGCGTGGGCTTTCTGGGAGCGGGTTCTATTATTGTTTCCCGGCATCAGGTAAAGGGGCTTACATCGGCGGCGGGAATATGGGTTTGTGCCTGTATTGGGCTGGCGGTAGGAATCGGATTTGTAGACGGCGCGGTTTTAGCAACGCTTATCCTGCTGGGCGGGCTTCATGTCCTTCCAATGATAGAGACAAAGGTATATAAACATTCCAGATATATGGTTCTCCAAATAGAGGCGGCGGAAGGCGGAACTTCCATAGAGCTTATGCGGAAGCTTAGGTCGGATGGGTGTATTGTGGATTTATTTGAGGTGGACAGGGCGGGAACAGATACAAAATGCTTTCTGATTACGCTTACAGTCTGTATTCCCCGCAGGCTCAACCGGGAACAGTATTTGGAAAGCCTGATGGAAATCGGAGGGGTTCTTTCAGTTGATCATATATGAAGATAGAAAATTTTTATTTAGGGGAGCGGGTTGCAAGTTTTGTGATTTTGTTATAAAATAATAATGATAAAGTATATTGGAGGTGTTAAAGATGGCTACCTCAAGTATTCAGAAAACATTTATTGTTTCAGGGCAGGAGCAAGTTGAGAAATTTGCGGATGCCATTGAAAAATCCTATCAGGAATCTTTAACAAATCTTGAAAGAGAACCCGTTAAATATAAAGAACTGCATGGGCCAGAAGAAATAACACAATTTATGGAAAGATGGAAAAAAGCACATGAATCATGAATTTTCCGTTATAAACATTCGGGAATATCTTGATCTGGGATTAGAAGGAGAGAATCTGCTAAACCAGGTTCTCTCTACTTTTTCATGTGAAAAAACCGCGATGTAGAACGTTTTTTGTTGAACCAGGCAACCCTGTTTACAAAGAAAAATCAATCTGTTACATATCTCGTAATATCTACAAAGGAAAGTATTTTGGTTGGTTATTTTACCATTACAATCAAAACAATTTTGATTGATGCCACTTCATTCAGTAATACGGTTAAACGGAAAATAGCAAGAGTAGGCGAACAAAATGAGCATAACGGGAATTATACCCTGTCGGCCTATTTAATTGCCCAGCTAGGAAAAAAATACACTGACAATGCAAATAAAAGAATAACAGGCAACCAACTTTTAACCCTTGCTCTGGAAAAAATAAAAGAACTTCAATATATGGCGGGCGGAATGGTTGCATTTTTAGAGGCTGAGGAAAATACAAAATTAATGCGTTTTTATGAATCTGAGAATGGTTTCATACGTTTTAATACCAGATTAACAAAATCAGATGTGGAAAAGAACCATCTTCTTGTTCAATTATTAAAAGTAATATAGACTCATCTTCTTAAAATATATTAGGTAAATAAAACCCAGCAATGCCTATTGTACAGCATTGCTGGGTTAATTTTAATTACATATCTTCCCGCAAAAACCGGAACAATTCCTCCTGTGTCTGGAACAGGTCATAATCCCCTGTTAGTTTTCCTGGGTAATGATATAAAGCCCCGTTTTCCTCCTTTTGTCCCAGGATAGAGATTAACTCTTGTTCCCCATAGGTTTTGGCATACTCTGCAAAAGCCCTCACGCGGGGTTTTTCCAGCATGGGATAGCCGCAGGGGTATTTCTCACATTCCCAGCAGTTTTCTTTTCCGTCCCCTTTACAGCAGGAATAGCTTTTGCACCAGTCTTTTCCCTTGCAGCCGTCGTTCCGGCATCCCGCGCAGCCCTTATTTTCGCTGCATACGCAGCAGGCAAGGCCGCAATACGCCATTCCCTTTGCCGGGTCAAAAAAATTCCCTCTGGAACGTTCGTAATACCCCATTCCTGAACGGAATGTTTCAGAAGGCACAAAACCATACTTTTCCAGCAGGGGGATACGTCCAGGGGTATTGTCCGCCTTTACTTTCAAACTCCCTGCCCCAAAATCCCGTATCATCTGTAAAACCACAAGGCGGAGCAGTTCTTCTATGTAACATTCCTTTTCATAGCGGGATGCAATATCTATCCGCAGCACCCCGGTTTCCCCGCCGAAAATTTCCATTGTACCAATGGCGCGGTTTTCTTTTTTGGGGATGACGGCAAACCGTACATAGTACCCCTTTTGGTATTCCGCAAGCCAAAAGCGGATACATCCTTCCATCTGTTCTATGGAGGTGTAATAAAAGTCGCTGGTACAGTTGTCGGTGTTAGCCTTTGAAACGGCTTCCCTGTCTGAATAACATTCCAAAAGGGATTCAGCATCTTCCAGCCTTACCAGACGCAGGCGGAAATCCGGCGTTTCATATTCCGGGCAGTGTTTGTATATGTCCATCATTCCTGCTCCTTATTTTTGTAATGTGCTGTAATTTTCTATATGGTTATTATAATGCTTAAACATATGTTCTGTCAATAGGCAAAAAATATTGCCATTTTCCTTTTTAAAATAACTTTAACCATGAGAATTTAATAGGATATTTATATTACTCTACGGAGCGTAGATTGACCGCATATCTTTATCAATATATACTCAAATAGGATTCCCAAAATATATTGAAAGAAGTGGTTATATCAATGAAAATTACAGTATTCAATGGAAGCCCAGCAGGTGCAGGCAGCGCCACCAATGTAATTGCATCAGCATTTCTTCGCGGGGCACAACGCGCCGGAGCAGAAACCCATAATATTTTTCTTTCTGAGAAGGATGTCGAGCAGTGCAAAGGCTGTTTTGTCTGTTGGTTTAAAACTCCTGGAAAGTGTGTCTTGAACGACGATATGGCGGAATTGATAAAGCTGTACAATTCATCAGAGGTTGTTTGTTTTGCAACGCCTGTATATACATGGAATATGACGGCGTTGATGAAAAATTTTGTTGACCGGCTTGCCCCTTTGAAAAGCCCGAAAATAACAGAACAGGACGGGGATTTTGACCTTGCTGATGCCAAGGCAAAAACACAAAACTTTATAGTCATTTCAAACTGCGGTTTCCCTGGGGAAAATAATTTCAAAGTAATGAAGACTGTTTTTGAATGTTGCAGCCCATGCCTTGAAATTTATAGGAACTGCGGGAAGCTTTTGAAAAGCCAGAATCCATCTGTAGCCCCCTCTGTCTGCGAATATCTAAATGTTGTTGAACAGGCAGGTTTTGAAATGGCGCAGAACCTTAGCGTCTCTGAGGAAACAAGAATAAAACTTGAAATGCCCCTGATGCCGGTTATGGATTATGTAAAGTTTTTGGGGATGTAGGTATTCGCCCCTGTTAAGCATATCCTATGTAAAGTATCAGCAGGAAATTTTATTCTCCACCAAAATCCTCAAGATTCAGCTCCATTTTATAGTAGAAATCAATATCGCTGATTATTAGGTTTATAGATTGTTCATCAAGCTGCAGCAGCCAATCCTTCATCTCATTAATAGTTATAATTTCTTCAAAAGCCTTTTTATATTGCTCTTTGATAACTACCATGCCGCCGGATTTTGTTTCAATATACTGTTCAACTTCTTGTTCTACTAATTGCTTGCTCTTCAAGGTCTTGATTACAAAGCTAATTGGAAAATGTAAAACCTTGTCAACATCTAAAAGATATTTATCGTAATTATCTATCTCTGTCACTTGGAAGAACCGTCCTATCGGGCGCATTACGAAGTCAATCCCGCCATCATTTGCGTTTGTCCTTCCAGTTTTAAAAAGCTGCATATATTCCTCGTGGATCTCTTCGGCTGTTAGGCCAATGTAAATTTTCTGCGTTTTATAATGATGCTTTAAGATAGCAAAAGATATAATTTCAAATATGCGGGCTTCGGAATCTTCTGTCAACAAACTGCTGATTTGAAGCTTTTTCTCATCTATATTGGCAGATTGCCCTATCGATGCAAGGACGGTCAGCAGTGTATGGTCTTTTTTCATCAATAGGCTGACATACTTCTCTATAATTTCTTTTGCAGCCCGGCTAATATCCTGTCCCCGTATATACAGGAAATCAATGTGCAGGGCATATTTTCCGCCATTTATGATAATAAGATCTTTATCTGTATGGACTTTATTTCGGAATTCCCCATTTACCCTGCTGTTTAAAGCATGGTTTTGGAGCCTGCTTCCCCCATACAATCCTCGGTAGAAAGCAAACAGCTTTGTATATTCATATCCCTCAAACTTCTTATACTCATTAGGATTATTAAAGAAATCCTCAACATAAAAATTTAAAATCGAATAGATGGCATAATAATTTGCCAAGCTCCGCCTTGTCTTTGCTGTTCCATGGATTGCCCCTGATTTTTTGTCCAAATATTGAATCAGCAAACTTTCTGTGTATATTTGCTGGGCTTGGCCTGGAAAGTGCTTTTCCAAAATTTCCTGTACAAAGCTTTCCATTTTTAGTCCCTCACATATTTCGATTTAGCAGTTGTCTTTCGCCTTTTTATCTTTTCTATGCTTTCACCCTGATATATGCTGGCAATTCCAGTTCTCCGTAAGCCAATTTTAAAGTATTCTTCGTTAATATCAATCCCGATAGCCCTGCGGTTCAAATTGACGGCTACAGCCGACGTGGTAAAACTTCCCGCAAATGGATCTAGTATAAGATCCCCCTCATTTGAAGATGCCTTAATAATCCTCTCCAGTAAAGATTCCGGCTTCTGTGTTGGGTGATTTTCATATTCTTCCATTTTAAAACGGACACGTGAAAAATTCCATACATTACCTGGAACCTTCTGTGCATGATAGGGCTGGGGCGGGTCTTTCCTGTAATCTATGAGTTTTCGTTGGGCACCGGTTTTGGCTTCCACTAAAATGTCCTGCCCATTGAAGGTATATTGTGAAGCCGGGGATTTAGCCACCATTAAAATAGGCTCATATAGTGAACCAAACATTTTCTTTGATTGAACACCAGAACTATCGTATGTCCATACTATTCTGCAAAGGACATGATACTTTTGGCTCATATAGATATCAAGATAAGGCATATGCTGGGTTGCTGTCATAAAATACAAAGTGCCGCTGTCTTTTAGTACGCGCATACACTCATCAAGCCATATTCTGCACCAGGCAATATAATCCTCAACCGTGTCCCATTTATCATGGTTGTTGCCAAAGTTTTTTCCAATGTTATATGGTGCATCTGCAAAAATTAAATCAATGACGCTGGATTTTACTTTTTTCAGGACACTGACAGAATCTCCCAAAATCGCAAGTGAGTTTTTATTTTGTTCTTGGATCATGCCATCAGTTGTAATAAAGATATCATTAAAATTATCTTCAAATAATTGGGAAGTCTGTTTTGGAACCGCTGCGCCTGTTCCAATATAATCAAATAAAGTTTGCTGGTACATATTAATCCTTTCTTCAAATCATGTTCCACAAACTTAAATTACCCGCAAAGGTATAACTAAGGTTGCAGCAGAGCTGTATACCCTGCCCCCTAAATAACAGTTGTTTTTAAGAGCAAAACCCCATTCCCGCCCTCTTTTCCAGTCAATGTCCAGTAGTAAAAATACGCGGTACCGTTTGCCATTGTACGCTGTCGGGGCAAAACAATAAAAACAGCGCTGCCCTGCGCGCCCAATGAAAGGCAGGCTCATTCTCAGCCTTGGAGATAACATTCGCCCTGAAAAATACCGCTTGCTCTTTGTTTAGTTTAATTCTGTCTGCCAGTTGGCCTGCTGGATAGCGCTGTCAATCTGCCGCAGTTCCTTAGAAAGCTCATCTGTCTGCTTTTGGATCGCCTTTACATCAACTGCCCGCAAAATCTTAATTTCGTTCATGGACATCCTCTGGGTTATGCTGCTGGCCTGATCCAGCAAAGAACGGTATGCTCCGATTTTCAACGTCAGGCAGTCCCGCCGGGCAATTAACTCCGTCAGGCTTTTGCCTCCTGCCTTTGTTTCGCAGTTGGTGAGGTTAATCCTCACAATCAGTTCTTCCAGATGTTCTATACACCCGTCAAGCTCCTTCATCAGCTCTGCAGGGTCTTCTGCGGTTTTTTCGCCCTCCTGAACAGTGGCGTTCATTTCAAGGCGGTTCCTCAACTGCGCAATTTTCCGGTTTAAGTCTGCCCTTTCCTGTAAGGCTTCCGCTAATTTCATATTATTCACCCCCATTAAATTTAATATCATTAATCTATATTATAACATGAAAATTTCCCTTTGCAATCCGCTTTGAAAAATTGACTTCCATTTTTATCTATGCTACACTGATAGCAGCCATAATAATGAATATGGACAGGGAAAGGTATGGGTATGGGGAAAAGGACAAAACAAATTGCATCAATGCTTTTCATATCCGTTTTATTCCTGCTGGCTGGATGCGGCAAAGGGTATATGGACAGCCGCAGGGAAATAGGCCGCATATATAAAGCCGCTGAACAGTTTGCAGAAAGCAGGGCATCGGCTTATATTTCTGAAAAATATGGAATCCCCGCCGTTCCCCAGGGATACTGGGTACAGGCAAATTATGATTTGTACTCGCCTAATACCAATCCTAATGTGGTTGTTTTTATGGTTTATGCAGATAAAAAGTTTTGCGTGGGGGTTCATGTGGATAATGAAACAATCCTCTGGGACAACTACCAAAGAGAGGAGATTGAAGCGGCCCTCCAAGAGTATTTAATAAATTTGTATTCCCTGCCCCAGCCATATACAATAAAAACAGGGTTCCGTCTGAACAATATTCCCAATTACAAATCTTCCATTCCGGCTGAATGGAAAGCTAAGGGTTATGATCATTCAAATATGGTTGACTTCTATTTTAACGGGCAGTCGGCAGAAGAACTGCTTTCCCAGATTGGCAGCCTAGAGTATTTTGTTTCTTATCTGTCCCTGGATCGTTCCTTGGATGAAATAGATTTTAGAGCAGAAGACTGGCCGGTAAGCAGGGATGGTTATATTTCCTGGAATTTCCGCCGGTATGCTTCCCCGGAGGCCGGGCCTGTGGATACAGGGATAGACCATCCCAATATTGCCGGATACCCGCGTTTCAGGGAATGGCTGCATACTGTCCTCGAACTTAAAGGCTCTGGTGAACCGGAATTGTCCAAGGATTATTTTGAATTCCATACAGCACAGGCAGAAGGGATAACGTTCATTACAATACTTCCCCATGAAATGGAGGATATCCTGTGCACCAGTGAAGGAGAGGATGTGTGGGCGCTTGACCCTGGAAACGGCAATATACAAACTTATCGGTTGGTTTCCAGCCTGTTTGAAGTGACGGAAAAGGCCCCTGACAGCTATTATATTGCAGCAATGTCCGTCCCCGCTGCCTTTACAGAACAATATGAAAACCCTTTGTATATCCTCAGCAGGAACAGGGAAACCGGAAAAATAATGGCAGCGGCTTATATTTCTTCACAGGAAGAACTGGACAGCCTGCCGGAGACAGAGCATAACAGGGACTATAAAATCTGTATTAATGGCGTAAAGGGCATGACCAAGGGGGTTCAATATGCAGTAGCAGAAAGGTTAGAAGCTTCAGGGGAGAAAAAGTTATGAACCGAAAACGGATTACACGTATTATTTTTTTGCTGGCAGCGGCGTTGATTTTTGTATTCCTGTATCGGAGCTGTTACCCGTTCTTTGGTTATGCAGAGGAGGAGGTTTATACATCGCCGGAAGGGACGAATACAATCATTGTTAAATACGATCTTGTCTGCCGTCCCGATGTGTTTAAAAAAGGACTTTTATGGGATAAAAAGATATGGGATTATCCTGGCAGCGGTTTTATGGAAACCGTCCATTTTGGCGTAGAGTGGCTGTCGGAAAACCAAATCCTGCTTACTTACGACGATGTAACCCATGACGAATATGATGAGGAATATGTCATTGACATACCAGGATAATCCCAGAAAATATTGGGGGTTTGAATTTTGGATACAGCTGAGTTTATGAAGGATTTTTTTGAACGGTATTACAGGAAGCTGTCAAAGGAATACAAGGGTGCGCTGGAGCTTCCAGATGTTCCAAAAGAAATGTGGGCGGATGGGGCAGATCCCAAGTCCGAATGGAAACCGTGGAAACTCATCCCCGCAGCAATAAGCGATCAGGAGATAGAGGAACTTGAAAGGGACTTGGAAGTAAAGCTTCCCAGCATGGTAAAAAGTTTTTTAACGACCTATTTTCACTTATTTGACGACCCGGTTGGCAGGAATTCAAGCGAAGATCACTTTGAAGGGATGAAAGACGCATGGAACCCGCTGCTTGTAAAAGCGGGGTATCTGCCGTTTGCCTGGGATGAGGACTGTTATATCCGTTGTTTTGATTTGGCAAATATGCCTGATGAGGATCAATGCAAAATCTGCCAGATTGACCATGAAATCCTGTTCAGCTTTGACGAAGAATCAGAAATCAGCCGGAAGGAAATAGAACAGGAAATGAAGGTTATTGCAAATAACTTTAAAGAATATCTGGAGAACCTGCTGTAGAAAAACTGATAGGTTCAAAAGATTTCCCAGAAAATAAAGGAGGAAAAACAATGTACCGGGAAATGCGCCGAAAAAAACAGATGCTGTCTGATGAAGAAAGCATCTCCGTCCTTCAAAAATGCACATCAGGGGTTCTTGCAGTATTGGGAGACGACGGATATCCATATGCCGTCCCGCTAAGCTACGTATACGACGAAGAGACGAATAAAATCTACTTCCACAGCGCTAAGGCGGGACATAAAATTGACGCCGTAAGGAAAATGGACAAGGTTTCATTCTGCGTTGTTGAACAGGATTTAATTGTCCCGGAAAGGTTTACTACATATTACCGGAGCGTTATTGCATTTGGAAGGATGCGGATCATTGAAAGCGGGGAGCAGCGGCAGACCGCGATCAATAAACTGATCACCAGGTATTCCCCCAATGAAAGCAGCGAGAATATACAGAAAGAAATTAATACTGCTTCCCAATTTTATATTATGGAGATGTCCATTGAACACATGACCGGCAAAGAGGCAATAGAACTTGTGAGGGAGAAACAGGAAAAGGGCTGAAACACTGCCAAGACAAAAGCCCGCCCACCCTGATAACAGGTTGAGCGGGTTTTTAGCTTGAAAGGCTGTAGAAGTTTTTACTTTTCAGACTGTGACAGGATAAGTTTTATTTCCGGGATAGTCCTGCCCTGCTGCCGCAATTCTTTGATTCGCTGGATCTGTGATATTGTTTCCTGACGTTTATACCGCCTTGTCAGGTTTTCGCCAGCCTGTTCAAAATGCAGCATACCCTCCTCGGTATAAAACTTTAACGTGCTGTACCGGACATCTGTCAGCCTGACAAGTTCGCCGATTGTAACATAGTCAGCCGTTTGGATTGCTTCTAAACTTCTTTGTCTGGATATGTCTAACCCTCCTTACACTGACGCGGAACCAGCCGAGGAACTGATTATAGCTAACATAATTTCAATATGGTCTACCATGTCCTTAACCAATTTTCCATTTGGGGAATTGGCCATTTTTTTAATTTTCTCCTTTATTTCTTTCTGCTCAAACTGGGAAAAATACTGCTTCAGGCATCTGCCTTTTTCCAGCAGGACAGCAAGGGCCGCGGTTTCTTCTGTGATTTCCCCTTCCTCAAGAAGCTCTGCCCTCATTTTTTCCACTACGGAGCGGGTTGCGTCTGTAGCAGGGACATAACACCTTTTATTTCCAGTCAGCCCGGCTTCCTTTTCTTCGGCTAACCCCAGGCTGGCCAGGGAGGCGCCTACGGATTCCATCAGTTCATGAAGGCGCTTGTCTGTAAGGGAAAAATGATAAGCCTCAACAATTTTATTGATTTTTACCGGCTTTTTCTGATCAATAAAGTCATAAAGCGGCTTTAAATACTGCCGGTCTGCTGGCAGTGTGCTGATTATATCTGTTTTATTTGCATCGGCTGATATACATCCCTCAAGCTGTAATTCCATTATGCCGGCAGCTACAAGGCATACTGCTTTCTCTATACTGAAACTGGGGATTTTTCCTTTGGCGTTTACCGAACAGACCATGTACTCCTGAATAATGGACATATCTTTCATGATAATCCTCCTAAGTATTTTTCTGGCAGGGTATTACTTGCTACTTACTACTTACTACTTACTACTTACGATTTAATTATATCATGATACGAGTGATTGTCAATAGGATAATCCAGTTTTAGCAAATTGCATAGAATAAGATGGTTAAATTTTGTTTTGGAACGCCTTGTTAAATATAGTATAATATAACGTGAGTTCGATGGAAAACCGCTCCCAATTCTATGGTTTTCGGCATTAGGGACGCCATCTCAGCAGCCGTTGGCTGTCCGCTGGCTGCAAGAGAAAACTTTTAAGAAGGAATCCCGCCATATATGCCCCCGCGGAAGCAGAGCTAAGCTTGCCGCCTGCTGCTCCCACGAAAGACAATGGCGGGATTCCCATAAGATTTTAGGTATGTAAGGTTTTTAGCAAGCTGGGGTATTTCGCGCCTGGCGGGTTCAGTTCAGCAGAGCTGAACTGGCGACCAGGGGGCTTTTTAGGAAAGCCCCCTGGTCCCGAAACCTTTTTAATCCACCCTAGCTTGTACTCATCTTAGCTTTCTCCCGCAAATTAGCTTTGTTGAATTCATGTTAATATAGCTGTCAAAGGAGGATGTATTATGAAACGGAAAATTGAGAGCCGCCAAGGCTTTTTCGGGGCAACCAAGCATTATGACGGGCAGGGGCGAAAAATTGGCGAAAGCCGTCCCGGTTTCTTCGGAACTGTCAACCACTATGACAAGAATGGTCGGAAAGTTGGGGAAACACGTCCTGGATTTTTCGGAGACAATCATTACGACCGGAATGGACGCAGGATTGGCTCTACCAAGCAGGGCTTTTTTGATACTGAAAACCATTATGATTCAAGAGGGCGCAAAAAAGGATATACCCGCAGCGGTTTATTTGGAACCAAAAAGACCTGGCTGGATGACTAAAAAAGAAGATTATGAAATATATCAGCCCCCGGCGCTGTTGTATTTTTTCAAGCCCAGCCGCCAAAATACCCAAAAGGCGAAGTTGGCGGCAATCCCGACCAGCATAGAAATGAAAGGGTATAGAACAGCCTTCGGGGAGGTATCCTTTCCAAGCAGGTACAGGCATGGATAATAGGCTACAAAGGCATAAGGGATGATATAAATGAGAAGCTGGATAAACTTAGGGTAAATCGTGACAGGATAATGCAGGGTTCCCCGCAGGCCGCCGCGGATAAACCCGGTAACGGAGCGGGATTTCCCCCACCAAAAGGATAAAGGGGTAGCAATCAGGGAGATGCCGCTCATTACAACGCTCCCTGCAAGTATGCTGAAAAAGAACAGCGCCCAGTGGGTAAGATCCCAAGGGATGCCGGACATCCCTTTCACCATAAGCATACATCCCAGCCCTAAAATCAGGTGTGAAATATAACCAACCTGAATATCCCTGACGAACATCTGGACAAGGGGCGAAACGGGCCTTACAAGGTAAAGGTCAAGCCCGCCGCGGAGAACCAGGTCGTCAATCTTCCAGAATTCCCGCGTATGGATATTTCCCAAGGCATAGCAGATAAGCCCCATGGAATACAAAAAGCAGACATCTAAGGCGGTAAACCCGGCAATCCCAGGAAAGTTCATAATCATGGAATAGAGTACAACATAATCTCCTAAGTAGCCTACAATCAGGCCAATGCCGTGGACAAGCGCAGACCATCCCTTATGGCTGATGTACCCTCTCCAACACATGGAAAGGGTCATACCGCAGAGCTGGAAAAACCAGGCGATCCGGTGGCAAAACATTTTACATTTACGCAGCATGAAAATCCCTCCTTCCTAGCCGCCCAGAACGACAATCCGCCTTTTCCCCCGCTGCCAGAGCCATTCTTGGAGCAGAAACAGCCCTATAATCCAAAATACCTGAGTTCCAAAGGCGCTGAAAATTTCGGCAGGGCTGGTTCCTCCCAAATAGATCTGCATGGGTATATAGGCGGCAGCCTGAAAAGGAAGGGCGCGGCAGACAGCCTGAAGCCAGGATGGGAACAGCCACAGGGGGACAGCGGTTCCAGACAAAGCCGTAAAAAAGGAAACAAACCATCTCAGCGTGTTGACCTCAACAAACCAGAAAGCAAAAGTAGCCATGACAAGCTCAAAGGTAAGGTTAATCAGGTATCCAAGACAGAGGGACAGCAGGAAAGCCGTGAATACACCAGGGGAAGCAGGGAGCTGTATCCCTCCTACAACCACAACAGAGGCAAAGAAAATCAGGACAGATGGGATAAAGTAATAAAGTTTTTCTCCCCAGGAGCGGGCAATAAGGATGCCGCGGGGAGCGGCTGGCCGGAGCATATCCGTGGCAATTTCCCCGCTGGACATACGCTGCTCCAGCGTCCCGGCAATGCCGTTGGCAGAAGTAAAGTTCCCTACAATCTCCATAACCAGATAATAGGTAATCATTGTTTCATAGCTCCGCCCCATGACAGGGGAAAAGTCCACGCTGTGGTACAGGGCGTACCAGGCGCATAATTGCAGTACAAGCCGGAAGACAGAAAATATAATGAAGGATATGTAATCTTTCCAATAGGTCAGGGATTCTTTCAGGGAAAAGTACGCCATCAGGAAATAGGCATACAGCTTCATTTTGCCTCCCCTCCCTCATATAGATCTCGGACAACATCCTCAATAGGGGGCTCGGTGATGGAAATATCCCGCACATGGTTCTGGGAGATAACTTTCGCTAAAAGTTCCCCCTCCCCCATATGGCGGCTGAAATTGAATGAAACCCGGTTCCCTTCCCGTTTTACGTTGCGCAGGCTGTCCGGGAGGGATGGCTCCCCGTCAATGTCGATAGTTACGGAAGAATCTGCCGGGCACCGGCGGCGCAGTTCTGCCATGGTGCCGTCATAAAGCAGGTTCCCATGGTTAATTACCATAACCCGTGAACAAAGGCGTTCAACATCTTCCAAGTCATGGGTAGTCAGCAGGATGGTTACGCCGTCGCGGCGGTTGATTTCCCCCAGCAGTTCCCGGATACGCTCCTTAACCAGAACGTCCATGCCAACAGTGGGCTCGTCCAAATACAGATAAGACGGATTATGAAGCAGTGCAGCCGCCAATTCCCCGCGCATCCTTTGGCCAAGGGATAGCTGGCGGACTGGCTGCTGCCAAAATTCGTCCAGTTCCAATATTTCCCGAAGGGTGGACAGCCGGGCCTTATACTGCTGGTCGGGGATTTCATAGAGGTGCTTTAAAAGGCGGTAAGTATCATCCAGGCGGAGATGCCACCAGAGCTGGGAGCGCTGGCCGAATAAAACGCCCATATTCCGGCAGTTCTGCTTGCGCTGGTGAAAAGGATCCAGCCCGTCAATGCGGACAGTGCCGCCGTCAGGCAAAAGGATGCCGGTAAGCATTTTAATCGTGGTGGATTTGCCTGCCCCGTTTGGGCCGATATAACCTACCAGTTCGCCGGGGTGGATTGTAAAGTTAATGTCGGATACTGCGCGCTTTTTCTGTTTCCCGCGGCTGAAAATGCCTTCTTTAGCGCCTTTGACAAGGTAGTCTTTTCTAAGGTTTTCAACTTCAATCATAGTTACCCTCCAGAATTATTTTTGGTTATAAAGCAGAGTCCAAAAGGCAGCCGCCCATCTTGGGAGGCTGCCTTTTTTCAATTATTTTTATCAAACTTCAATACCAAATTCCTTTGCAAGGGAAAAAAGTTTTGTTCCATCAAGCAGGGCATCCTGTAATTCATTAGTTCGCCCAAGAGGTTTCATCTTTTCAAAAAGCTTTTTATAGAGTTGTAATACTTCTTGTTGGCCCTCCTGTTTACCCTTTTGGATACCTTTCTGGATACCCTTCTGGATACCTTTTTGGATACCCTTCTCTATTCCTACCTGCTCCCGTTCCCACAAAGCCATTTCCATTACTTCTTCCTGACTGAACAGTAATTCCATAATATCTACAACCTCCATCCTTCTGGATGCCAAGAAGGGGACTAATATCCCCTTTTCCTGGCAGATCCGTATGGTTTCCCGGATTGCTTCGTTGGTTGGGCCATGTAAAGCCCGCTGTTTATCGGCAATTTTACAGAAATCTACATACTGCCCCACAATGCTGTTATCCCCGCCCCGAAGGACTTTTACCTGGACTTCCGCACTCCCTTCCCCGCATAAATCCGAAAGCCGCAAAACATCAGGGACATCCTCTTTGGAACCGGTATATACCACATACAGCTCTGCTTTTGGAATATCGGCAGGTTTGCTGCTGTATAATGATATCTTATTCTTTAAGACATATTCCCGATAGGATTCCGCCAGATATATCAGCATCCGCAGGGGCAGATTAACGGAAAATGTGCTTTGGGCTTCTACAAGTAAAATCAGCTTATCCCTTACTTGAATTCCAAGATCGTTATAAAACCCGTTTGAGAGTACATTTTTTGAAGTAATCAGTTTACATTCCGCTTCTGTTACATCTGTATCCTCTGGATGCAGATATTGGTACAATTCCAGAAGGTACTTCGGTTCACTGAACAAAAACGTAAATACACTGTCTTTAATGGCGCGTTTCATCTCCGGCATATGCTCACCCTTTAATCCTATATGTGTATATTACCCGCCAATCCTTACCCGCAGGCCGGTTACAGAAGCTGTATCCATCAGCTTTTTCATATGCTCATTGGATGGGGGCTGGACGCTGGACAGGCTGTAATCCCTGCCCAGCCCGGCATACTTATCCATCCCCAAACGATGGTATGGAAGCAGATGCAGCTGTTCTACACCTGGAAGGGATGCAGCAAACCGCGCAATTTCCAATATTTCGCTTTCGGTGGCATTAAATCCCGGTATCACCGGAACACGGATCACCAGGTTCTGTCCCGAAGCGGCGATCTTTCTGGCGTTTTCCAAAATCAGCTCATTGGAAACGCCAGTAAAAAACTTGTGCTTTTCCCGGTCAATGTGCTTGATATCCATAAGGTAAATATCCAGATGGGGCAGAATCTTTTCCTCAATCACGCGGAAGGGGGCAAAACCGGTAGACTCCATTGCAGTGTTGATTCCCATAGCGTGGGCGGCCTGAAGCAGTGCTGACGCAAAATCCGCCTGCATCAGCGATTCCCCGCCTGATAAGGTAAGCCCCCCGCCGGAACGCCGGTAATAGAACCGATCCTGCATAACTTCATCCATTACTTCCCCAACAGGGACATCCCTGCCAATAATTTTCGGCTTGCCTGCGGTAAACATGGTCTGGATTTCCCGTTCCTGGGATTCCGGGTTGCAGCACCATTTACACCGCAGGGGGCAGCCCTTTAAAAAAACAATGGTTCGGATTCCCGGCCCGTCATGGATGGAATATTTTTGGATATCAAATATCCTGCCTTTGACTTGAAGATATTCTTTCTCCATACTTTGTTTCCTGTTCCCTTCTTTGTTTAGAATCCCTGCATGGTACGGTTGATAATATCGTCCTGCAAAGACTTGGACAGCGTAGTAAACAGTGCGCTGTACCCTGCGACGCGGACAACAAGGTTCCGGTATTTATCTGGATGTGCCTGGGCGTCCAAAAGGGTTTCCCGGCTGACCACATTAAATTGCATATGCATACCCTTCTGGTCAAAGAACGCCCGGATAAAGGCACAGAATTTTTGCAGCCCTTCCACGCCGCTTAAAGCAGAGGGATGGAACTTTTGGTTAAGCAAAGTACCGTTAGAGGCAATTCCATGGTCAATCTTAGCCACAGAATTAACAGCAGCAGTCGGCCCATGGGTATCCCTGCCGGAAGCAGGCCCAATCCCATCGGCAATAGGCGTATTGGCAAGCCTCCCGTCAGGGGTAGCCCCCGTCTGCGCCCCCAGCGGCACGTTAGCAGAAACCGGATATAATCCCGCCTGGAAAATGCCGCCCCTTGGGTTGCGGTACTGGTTCAAAGGCTTTGTATAGGTATAAGCTACATCCCTGGCAAATTTGTCCGCTTCCTCAATATCGTTTCCATACTTTGGGACTTGGTCGATCCACTCCAAAAGCTGGTCATATTTTGCTTTCTTTTCCGGGGAAATGTTCTGGTTGGCGACAGTCTGGTATACTGCGGCTATTTCCCTTTCTCCCACAGGTTGTCCTGCATCGGCAAGGTTTTTGACAATTTGGGTGGTCATGGATTCAACCTGCTGTTTGCTGAACCCTCTGCCGTAATTATCGGCAAGGGCCTCTTTCCACTCTGCAAGGGTTACTTTCTTTTCTTCAAAAACGAGCTGTTTGATTGCATACAGCGAATCGGAAACATTGGCAATCCCAAATCCCTGGGGGCCGGTAAAGTTATAAACTGCCCCGCCTTCCTGGAGGGATTTTCCCCTGCCGATACAATCGTCAATCATGGAGGATTGGAAAGGCAGCGGACAGCGTTCTGCATGGGCAACGTCAATGGCGTTGTCTGCGTTTACCATCAACTCAATGAAATAATTCATCTGGGTTTTATACGCATCGTAGAATTCGTTAAAGGTTTTCATTTGGGTAACGTCCCCGGTACGGGGGCCGACCTGGACGCCGCCCTCCATGCCGTTAAAGAATACCATTTCCAGCGGACGGCACATATTAAAGAAAGCTGCATCATGCCAGCCATCGGTTTTTCCGGCCTTTTGGGGTTCCACACATCCAATAATGTTATAAGTCCGCGCATCCTCCAGTGTAACGCCGCGGCTCATCATGGCGGGGATGATTACCTCGTCATTATAATAAGCAGGCAGGCCAATGCCGGTACGGGTAACTTTTGCGGCTTTAATTAAAAGCTCGTCAGGGGTTTTGTTCCATACACGGATAGAGAGGGACGGGGCAGGAAGCATCACATGGAGCGCTGCCTCCAGACACATAAAGGATAGGTCATTGGTTGCGTCCTCCCCTTCTTCCGTCTGTCCCCCTACAATCAGGTTTTGGAACAGGCTGTAGCCTGCAAAGCCTTCCGCAGAGGCGGCATCCCGGACTTTATTCAAATCGTTCAGTTTAACCCAGATACAGTCGAGCAGTTCCTGGGCTTTTTCCCGTGTAATAAGCCCCTCTTTAATATCTTTTTCATAGTAGGGATACATATATTGGTCGAACCGTCCGGGAGAAATGGAATGGCCGCTGGATTCTGTCTGCAAAAGCATTTGTACAAACCAGAAGGACTGGCACGCCTCATAAAAATTCCGCGCGGGTTTGCCTGGAACCTGGGCGCAGTTTTCTGCTATTTTAAGCAGCTCCATTTTTCTTTGGGAATTTGTTTCCTTTTGGGCTGTTTCCAGTGCAAGCATTGCATAACGATGGGCATAAGTAATAGCAGCATTGCAGCAGATAATTACAGCGTTTAAAAAATGGCTTTTCCTTGCATAATCCGCATCCCCTGCCTTGCATACGGACAAGGCGGTTTTCGCCTTTGCAGCAATCCCCTCAAAGCCAATGGCAAGCACCTCCTCATATTTAACTGTAAAATGTCCTATGCCATTATAAAAATAATTTCCAGGGGTAAATATGTTATGTTCCATAGCGGTAAGGGTTTCTTTTGTCATATATGAAGTAGCCAGTTCGCTGGTAGTCTTTCCCTTCCAATAAGGGTATACGCTCCGCAGGCGCTGCTTAGTTTCTTCCGATATATAAAAGGGATCGGCGCTGCGTTTTTCTACAGTGTCAAATTCAGCTTCCAGCCACTCATAGGAATATTCCGGGAATACCTGGCAGCCCCGCGGCGCCTGGCTGTTGCTGCCAACAATCAGTTCCTCTGGTCGGATAATAATGGGGAGTTCCTCGCATATTTTTTGAAACGCCTTGGCGCGGCGCGTAATGATGGGTTCTCCTTCAGTAGAACGATAGCTTTCGGTCAACAGGACTGCCCGGTCAGCCTCAATTTCCGGCATTTTTGCATAAAGATGGTCAATCAGCCGCTGGATTCGGGGGCTTTTTTCAATATCACCATCGTAGAAATGACGCATATGCAGACTTCCTCTCTTAAACTAATATATGTATCCGTTATATTTAGAGCCTGTTTAGTATCTCATCGTGTGCGGATTGGCGGGCGGATTTTTTGCCCAGTAAGGCAAAAAACCGCAGTCTGGGTGGAAAATCCGCCGCTAGGACATGCGCGGGGAGATGCTAAACAGGCTCTTATACAGAACTTTCAGCCCAAACCCTAAAATGGGATTTGGGCTGTTGTATGGAGAGATTTTATAAATATAATTAACCCTCCACGCTTTCATTTTGTTTTTCAGTCTCCGACTCTTCCTGCTCACAGCAGTTTTCGCCGCAGGCGGCACAGTCTGCACAGCAGTCGGTTTCCTCTGATTCTTCCTCCTGGGTGTCCAATACGTCGTCAAAATCTAATGTTTCTTCGTCCTCGATATCGTCAAAATCATCGTCGATATCGGTAAGCAAATCACACCGTTTCTTCTGCAAAAAGAGGATAACGGCTGCCGCTATGCCTGCAACTGCTGCAATCAAAGCAATCAGGGACAAAATTGTATTACGTTTCATTTTAATTTCCTCCTTAGATTTTCAATTTTGGCAGGGCTGATTCCTTATTTATATATTATAAGCTATTCCCGTGGAAATAACAATGCAGGTTGCCATGTTTTCCTGAAAAAGTTTTTATCAAAATTATTATTTTTGCTGGAAAGAAAGGATAGCCTTAGAGCCTGAATAGGCTCTTAGAACTCGGCTCTTAGGTACGCCATCATGGCAAACCGTTGGTTTGCTGGATGGCTGCAAGCGAAAACTTGGAGGTTTTGTCCAACTCTGCGGAGTTGGACGAAGCGGAAGAAGCCCGCCCAATGGGGTTGCTCGCCCTAAGCTGGTTCCAATCCCAATCTTATCCTACCCCCGAAGCAATTCCAGCGGGCTTTTAATTTTGAATACTGACGAAATGGGTAGTTTTCAGTTTCTTAGGTCAGCTTTACCTTGGCTTTAAGCCTGCTGGGGTATTTCGTGCCTGCGGGCGCGACCAGGGGGCTTTTGAGGAAAGCCCCCTGAACCCGAAACCTTTTTAATTTGCTCCAGCTTGTACTCATCTTAGGTTTTTACAATGCTTTATGCAATTCGCGATACTGTCCCGGTGTAGTATCTTCAAACCGTTTAAATGCCCGGATTAAGGTTTTGGTATTATTATACCCCACCTGTGCCGCAAGGTCGTCTAAATTCGTATACTTCTCACCGCACAAAATTTTTTTTGCAGCCTCAATCCTAACGTGGTTAATATAATCCGGCATACCTTCCTTGGTTACTTCCCGGAAAACACGCGAAAGCTGGTTCACGTTCAGTTCAAATTGGACAGCCAATGAACTGAGCGACAAATTCGGGTCGTTGTAATGGTGTTTGATATACCGGCAGACATCCTCAACAGTTTTTTGCTGGCTGTTTTCTTCCAGGTTTCGGCTGAACAGTTCAAAGGCGTCTGATATATTGTGAAACATCTCCAGCAATTCCCGCAGGATACGGACAGGATTTTCCGCAGCGGCAGCGTCGTTTAAAAGCTGGGAAGTCTGAGCAGAATTTTTCCATCCTTCCATATGGGTTTGCCGGACAAAATCCACTCCAAAGGAAACCAGCTCTGAAATTGCTAAAGAAAAGTCGTCCCGCAGAAGGGTAGCGTTTCCAGTCAAAGTATACCCCCGAAATAGAGCAACCAGCATTTCGTCTATTTTTTCTATGTTGTGGGTTCGGATATAGCGTTCTAAGACCCGCCGTTCTTCTGGCGGGAAAAGGTTTGGGAGGTCTGCGCCGCGGCTGGGTAAATCGGGGATATCGGCAATTTGTTCTGTCTTTGCACGTTCTTTTTCTGTAATAAAGCGAAGAAGTTCCGAACACCCTTGGGCGAGGTTGTCCACACTGCACGCTGTTGGCAGAATAATATAGTCTGCTTCCATATAAATTTGGGCGTTGGTTTCGTCACATATCCGCGCCGACATATCTTTCAGGTAGTCTATTGCATTTTCCATCCGTAAAAACGCTACTGCTATGTGTACGTTTTTTAGGTCAAATAAATAAACCTGAACTGCCTCTGACTGGACACGGGGCGGGGAAAACTGTTCAGCTGCGGTTCTCCGCAGTACCAGGCGGGAGTATGCGTAGTAATCTTCCATGATCAGCGAAAAGGGTTCTGTGCGCATTTCATTGCCTGTGCGAACCCCGTAGTCACACAAGTAAAAGGCGGCTAGCCAACATTCCATTCCTTCTAATTGAAACGTGGTTCCATTTTCCTTTTGGGAATTTGCGCAGCTTTCGTAAAAGCGCGGCAGCAGGTTTTCCTCTCCCTGTGCAATCCGCCTCAGAAGGCTTGATTCCCATTCCTGCATTTGCCTGCGTTTGAAAAATGTTTCACGTCCATGGCGGATTCCATTTAGGCTGTCTGATAAAAAGATAAACTCGTTTTTTTCTCCTGGGGGGGGGGTATATGAACTGATCTTTTTCCAGGTCTTCTATTAATTTTTTGACAGGCTGGTATTGACGGCGCACGCTGAGAAATACAACCGCTATTCCTACAGCCAGATATAGCACCATTCCAATTGCTGCAATCCGCTGTGTAAAGAAATACCATGAATAAAATATATTGTATGGGGTAGAAACATAATAAAACAAATTTTGCAGTTTGGACTTCTTACAGGAAACCATTCTATGGCCTTTGCCAAAGCGGTGGCGTTCTGTTTGGATGCTTTTCCCTTCTGGGAGATTTGAAATTACCATGTTAAGTTCCTGCCAGTCAAGTTCATTGGAGGGACGGGCAGCAATTAATTTTTGGGGCATGTTGTCCTCACGTCCCGCGCTTACCAGATAAAGATCACTGTTGAGCAGTTCTACATCGGCTATCAGCTTTTGGGAATCTATTACAGCAGCCAGTTTCATACCATTACGGACAGGATATACATAATATAAAAGAAACGGCGTATCCTCATCTTCGGAATATATCGGAAGCAGCGACGGTTCCCTTATGTTTTTAAGGCTGTCTGTCCATTCATCATAGCCTATCCCCTTGGGCAGAATATAGGTATAATGGTAGATCTCCGCGCTGGCGGCTGTTAAAGAGGATATAATCGACTCGGTTTGGGGGTAGAACACCAATATTTCTTTAATAAATGGCAGTGGCAGCAGTGCATTTTGCAGCCGGCCATTCGCTTGATAGATTTGATATGGGGGAAGATAACGGAAATTCCCGTTTACATTGTTCAGGCTTGTTAAAGTATAATCTTCCTGTAATTCATACAAAATGCTGCGTACCATTAAAAGATCCCGATCCAAGCCCTGTGCAGCATTTTCCATAATGCTGTTGTTTGCCTGTGTTATTTCCTGTTTTACCACTTTTTGTGTTGCAGTATAAACCAAGACCATGGAAATTAGGGAAAGCAATATAATTACAGTATATGAAAACGACCAGTAGAGAACAATGCTCCTTCGTTTCTTCAATGAACTTCCTCCTTTAACATGGCTCCCTTTGCCTGCAAGGCTTATTCGTTTATGGTCAGTATAACGTATTTTGTCTGGGAGTGCAATGAGATTTTTATAACTGTGGATAAAATATATCAAAATAACTATAAGTGCTATCATGATAAATAATAATAAAATCAAACATGAAATGTATTTTTTATCAATAAATTTGCTGAGATAAGAAACTAATTCAGCCAAAAATAAATAATGTCCCTTAAAAAAGGAAAATGTCCACTGTAAAAAGGCAAAATGTCCACGAAATATAGAATCTGTCTATATTATTTGCAGAGATAGCACTATATAATAATTGTACGAAAATGTGAAGTAAATTTGGCTGTACTGTGACAAAACTGCCAAATGGCAATTACATATGGCTCGCTGACGTGCTGGAACGAGAATTGTCATAACTCCAGCGTCCGTCTATAAATGATAGAAACAAGGAGGGTATTCCATGAGCGCTTCCAGTCTCCAAAATGGAGGAAATTCAGGCAGCCCATCCCCAAAAGTACGGGACACATCCTTTAAAGCAAGGGCAATCCGGGACCTGAAAAGGAACTATGAAATCTATTTGATTCTGGTGCCTGTCATAGTATTTTACCTGATCTTTTCCTATGCGCCAATGGGAGGTCTGGCGATTGCATTCCAGGATTGGCGGCCTGGCCGGGCAATGTTCGGCGAAGGGGCGCGCTGGGTTGGGTTAAAGCATTTTAAGGACTTCTTCGGCAGTTATTATTTTGTCCGTGTTTTACGGAACACTGTCACGATCAGCGTTTCCTCCCTGGCGTTTGGGTTTCCGGCGCCTATTATCCTTGCGCTGATGCTCAATGAACTGAAAAGCAAATATTACGCCCGCGCTGTGCAGACAGTTGTTTACCTGCCCCACTTTATTTCCATGGTTGTTCTCTGCGGCATGATTAACCTGTTTGTTCGCGACAACGGCGTTATTACCCAGGTATTGGGATTCTTTGGTTTCCCAAAACAAAATATGCTGCTGAATCCAGACTTGTTTGTTCCTATTTATGTTATTTCTGGCATTTGGTCTGGGGTTGGCTGGGGCTCCATCATATACCTTGCTGCCCTGTCCGGCGTAGACCAGCAGCTTTATGAAGCCGCTGAAATCGACGGGGCTGGCAAATGGATGCAGACAATACATATTACGCTTCCCTGCATCGTTCCAACAATTATTATTCAGTTTATTATGCGTACTGGTCAGATCCTCAGCGTCGGCCAGGAAAAAATTATCCTGCTCTATAATGAGACAATTTATGATAAAGCTGATGTTATCAGTTCTTTCGTATACCGCAAGGGCCTGCTGGAAAGCAACTGGAGCTATTCAACGGCAGTTGGCCTTTTTAACTCAGTCATCAATTTCGCTCTGGTTACTGTAGTAAATAAGATAAGCAGTACTGTCAGCGAAACAAGCTTATGGTAAAGGGGGATATGGCAAGTGGCTCAAAATAAAAACAAAATTAAGATCAGCCCCGCGGAACGTGCCTTCGATATTTTCAACGTTCTGTTTATGTTCTTCCTCTGCATTATTATGATTTACCCGTTCTTCTACGTTGTGGTTGCCTCTATCAGCGAGCCAGCCAAGCTCATGGCCCATGACGGCCTGCTTCTTGCTCCCCAGGGGCTTTCCGGCGGTGCATACTCATCTGTTTTGAAAAACCCCCGTGTGTGGACAGGTTACGGCAACACTATCTTTTATGTAATTGTAGGCACTACCTTTAATATTATTATGACAGTTTTATGTGCTTACGGTCTGTCCCGCAAGGGTTTGATGTTTAACCGGATTGTCACCATTATGGTTGTGTTTACAATGTATTTTTCCGGCGGCATGGTTCCCTCGTTCCTCGTTGTCCGCGGATTAGGCTTGTATAACAGCCGCTTGGCCCTGATTATTCCCGGTGCCATCAGCACCTTTAATATGATAATTATGCGTACTGCTATGGCAGGTGTCCCGGACAGTTTGGAGGAATCCGCCCGTTTGGAAGGCGCAAGCCATTTGCAGGTACTGTTTAAAATCATGATTCCTGTCACAATGCCGACCATTGCGGTTTTAATCCTTTATTACGGTGTTGGCCACTGGAATTCATGGTTCAGCGCATCCATTTACCTGAAAGACCCAAGCAAATACCCATTACAGCTTTACCTGCGCCAAATCCTTATCCAAAGCCAGATGAGCGATATGAACCAAGCCAGCGCATCTGAAGACCAGGCGCTTTTGGCGGAAACCATCAAGTATGCTACCATTATCGTTGCAACTGTCCCAATTCTGGTACTGTACCCCTTCCTGCAAAAGTATTTTGTAAAGGGCGTTATGGTTGGTTCCCTGAAAGGTTAAGCTTTACAGGATTTTGTATCGGCGACCGCTGTATTTTTGCCGATGGCGTCCTTATGGTACAGCGGATTTGATATAGGCTGGAGCATTGGCAGGAACTGCGATTAACCTAATAATTTGACATATTACTGATTACGCCATGTTTCCAGCCGGATTTTTAAAGGAGGAATTATCTTATGTCTATCAAAAAAGTGTCGGCAGTCGTCCTGGCTGCGGCGATGCTGACAGCTATGACGGCTTGCAGCAGTCCATCATCCTCAACTCCCCCTGCTTCCGGCAGCGGCAGCACAGCCCCCAGCAACAGTTCCACAGCCCCAAGCGGCGGCGATACATCGTCTACAGCTTCCGGCAGTGAAACCTCTGGCAGCGACTCTGTTTACCCAATGTCCGGCGACAAAAAGCTGACTTACTGGGTGGGCGTGAGCGTCTCCAACTACAATGACAACAACGCAAAACTTCCTCTGTGGCAGGAACTGATGAAACGCACCGGGATTACGATTGAATTCCAGCATCCGGCAGTAGGCCAGGAGCAGGAAAACTTCAACCTGATGCTGGCATCCGGCGAATACCCGGACATCATCGAATCCAAATATGCTGAACCAGCCGCTATGATGGAAGATGAAATCATCATTGACCTGACCGATGTGCTTCCCCAGTATGCCCCCAACCTTTACAACTACCTGAAAGCCAACCCTGACATTGACCGCCAGGTCAAGAACGATGACGGCCAATACCTGCTGTTCCCGTTCATCCGTCCTGATCCTGTACTTCAGGTATCTTCCGGGCCTATTGCACGTAAAGACTGGCTGGACGAGCTTGGCCTTGGTATGCCTGAGACCATTGATGAATGGACTGCCATGCTGACTGCTTTCCGCGATCAGAAGGGCGCAGAAGTTCCCTTGGCGTTTGACTCCTCCGGCAACCTTGACCGTTTGATGTATGCCTGGGAGACTGTAAACGACTTCGTAAACGAAAATGGTAAAGTTGAATATGGCTATCTCCGCCCCGGTTATAAGGACTTCCTAATTCAAATGAACCAGTGGTTTAAAGACGGACTCCTTGACAACAACTACCCGACCTCTACCCGCGATATTCTGAACACCAACATCCTGACTGGGAAAACCGGTGCAACTTATGGTTCCGGCGGCTCCTATCTGGGCGTTTGGTTAAGCTCCAAGCCTTCTGAACCTGCTACGTATGATCTTTGCGGGCTGAAGTACCCTGTACTGAAAAAGGGTGATGTCAACTACCATGGCGGCAATGTTCAGTTTGAGTTCTCCAACTCCAACGGCTGGGCTATGATTTCTACCCAGTGCAAAGACGTTGAAGCCGCTGCACGCTTCCTTGACTACGGCTACTCCGAAGAAGGCCATGTCCTCTACAACTTTGGCATTGAGGGTGAATCCTATACTGTTCAAAACGGTGAATATACCTACACTGACGCGATGTTTAATAACCCTGACGGCAAATCCGTTTCCGATACTTTAGGTTATTACGTCCGCGCTACCGGCTCCGGTCCCTTCATTCAAGACCCAGGTTACATTATGCAGTATTACCAGACCCAACAGCAGAAAGACGCACTTTCACGTTGGGCTGACCAACAGCAGAAATCTACCAAGATGCCTGCTATCGTTCATACTACGGACGAGGCTACCGAGTTTACCAACATTATGAACGATATTAAGACCTATATCAAAGAGGAACAGGTTAAGTTTATTATGGGTACCCGTTCTATGGATACTTTTGATGACTTTATTAACCAGATTAAGAGCATGAAGATTGACCGCGCTATCGAGATTAAACAGGGCGCTTTGGATCGTTTCTTCAACCGGTAATTTGGAATCTGGGCTAAGAAAAAATAAGGATTGGCAGGAGTTGAAGCAGCCCCTGCCAATTTTTTTGAGTGATAAAGAAGTGGTTTTTCTATCTTTTTTGTCGAACATGTGTTAAAAATATTTATAAACTGATATATTCCGTCCTTTTGTACTGACAGCCCTGATATATACAATTTTTGAGGCTTCATCAATCGAATAAAGTATTATATTATTATGAAATGAGCATTGGCGTATCCCTTTGTCAGTCCATTTTTTTGAAGGATGGAAAGGATACTTATGGGGAAAATGAGATAAATTTTTTTCAATGTCAGCCTGCAGCTGGGCATACCATGTCTTGGCTAATGCAGGTTCATATAGGCTAAGCGCGATATAATCTGCTTTTTCTTCTATGTCTAATAGTGCAGATTGGGTATAAATAATTTGGTACTGGTCGTTATTCATAGCGGAATTTTGCCTCCATATGGGCATCGGCTTCTTGTTGGGTAAAAATGCGTCCAGCTATTATATCTGCTTCTGAGGCAGACAGTTTCCTGTCAATATCCTCTTCTGTCAGTTCTTCCCAGGATTTTAGCGTAGGGCGGAAAGGCATACCGCCCATTAAAAGGCTCTGCTGGGCAAAAATGCGGACAGCTTCTGCAAAAGAAGTTCCAAGATTACGGTATAATTCTTCTACATTCGCTTTTACTTGGCTGTCTATGCGGACTTGAATTGTAGAATCCATAGACATTATAATCGCCTCCTTGTATTACTATTGTACTACAATTTCCGGAATTGTCAATTACGGATTTTCGATCAATTCCGCCATCCCTTGTTTTAAGGCGGCTGCCAGCTCCATGCTGTCGTGAACATCTGACGGCAGGATAATCCCCCCTTTTCCGGCGTCCTCCAGTTGGTGGAAATCACTGCCGGAGGTGAAGATTCCCAGATGGTATTTTTCTGCCCATTTTCTGGCGCGGGGGTTGTTGTTTTCATGGCGGGGGTTCCCGTTAAATACTTCCACACCGTCCAGCAAATGGGGGTCACGCGGCTTGCAGTATGACCGGCAGGGATGGGCCTGGAAAAATAACGCGCCATATTCCTGGCAGGCTTTAAACGCCTGCTCCTGGCTGTATTGGTAAAATATAGGATTTTGGTAGAAAAAATCCATCCCAATCCCGTAAACCAAAAAATCCTCCGGCCCTCCTGCAATACAGCTTTCCATCCCTAAAATTACCTGGATTCCCAGTTTTGCCCCTGCTTCCTGGGCGCGCTGATAGCCTTCCAGATAACGTGTAACCCGATCCCGCGCTGAGCCTGGAAAGGACTCCAAAACATAGTCATTGAAGTGATCGGTTACAACAACCCCCTGGTATCCTGCTTCTGCACAGGCTTTAACCATTTCCTCTGCCGGAACCTTGGCACAGGGGCTGACTTCTGATGTGTGGGCGTGCATTTCTATTTTCAAAATGATGTACCTCCTTTATATTGGTGCTTTATTAATGTAAGTTTGATGAAGAACCTCTTATTTTTATAGTATTCGGCTTTAGGTACGCCATCATGGCAAACCGTTGGTTTGCTGGATGGCTGCAAG